>JAGSYV010000043.1 GCA_018262505.1 Pseudomonadota bacterium | reverse complement strand
ACGCGCTTCCGCTCGAACCGCAAGAAGATGCGAATGCTGCACACCGGGCGTTGCCGTCGGGAAGGCGAAAACAAAGCCGACCAAACGATCACCGAGGAAAGCGCCGGCGGCGAGTCCGCCCCCGGCCTGAATGACCATCATCAGGTCGCCGGGAACGGTCTTGTCGTCCGGGCCCCAGACGTCGCGCTGCAAGTCCTCGGCGGCGTGGAACTCAGCCATGCCCGTGAGGTCGCGGATAACAGGTTTCGTATCGGTGTCGCTCATGCGGAAAGGCTCTGGACCGATTGCGTCACGGCGTCGAGCGCATCGCGATCGAGATGGACGCCGATGCCCGGCCCCACCGGCACCGGCATGCGGCCATCCATCGTTTCCAATTTCTCGACGATGATGTCGCGGTGGAAATAACGGCTCGCCGACGAAGTGTCGCCGGGTTTCCGGAAATTGGGCAGCGTCGACAAGTGGATGTTGTGGGCGCGACCGATGCCTGATTCCAGCATGCCGCCACACCAGACCGGAACGTCGAAGGCAGCCGCAATGTCGTGGACACGGATTGCCTCGGCGATGCCGCCAACGCGGCCAACCTTGATATTGATAACCCGGGTCGCATCGGCCTGGAGTGCCCGCCGGGCGTGGCCGGCACTACGGATGCTTTCATCGAGACAAAGCGGCGTCCTGAGCCGACTTTGCAGCACGGCATGGTCGGCGATGTCGTCGTGAGCGAGCGGCTGCTCGACATATTCGAGATGAAAATCATCAAGCCGCCCGAGCACGGCCCAATCGGAGAGGCGATAGGCGCTGTTGGCATCGACGGACAGCCTGATGTCCGGGAAGGCTCGCCGTACCGCTTCCAACAACTCAATGTCATGGCCCGGCATGATCTTCAGCTTGATGCGCTTGTAGCCCTGCGCCACATGGCTTTCCACCCGCGCCAGCGTGCCATCGATCGGGCCAATCCCGAGAGACACACCGACATCGACCGCCTCGCCCGAACCGCCGATCAGCGTCTTGAGCGGCAGGCCGAGCCATTTGGCCCAAAGATCCCAAAAGGCCATCTCGACGGTGGCGAGCGCCATGCGATTGCCGCGCCATGGAGAAAGCAGCTTTTCGATCGCTGCCGGATTTTCAAATGACCGCCCCATCATCGCCGGCAGAATGGTCTCGCCGATCAGATCCATGGCACCGGCGATCGTTTCCTCGAGAAAATCAGGCAGCGGATCCATCACGCCCTCGGCATAACCTTCGAGCCCACCGGCAGACAGCGTCACCAGCGGGAAAACGCGCTCGGCCATGGTGCCGGTGGATATGGTGAAAGGGTTGATCAAGGGCAGCCGGACGAGCCTCAGTTCGGCGCGCTCGATCGGCGGAAGGGAACGGGTCATCGGCAGAATCTCCGAAAATGCCGGCGGACGGTAGGCTGCTGCAAGTTTCTTTGCAAGATTGACAGTCAGAAATTTCCCTGTCAGCGTCCCGGAAACCCGAGGGAGATTGCCGTGAAAGAGAGACGGAGCACACAGGATATGTCGGGATCGGGAGCCGACCTCCGCCGCCGCATTGAGGAAAGCCTGATGTCCGCCACAAGGGCGGAGGCGGCCATCGCCGGTTTCTTTCTGAGCGATCTTTCGAGCCTGCCCTTCGAAACGGCCGGATCGGTTGCCCGCCGTATCGGCGTATCGGAGGCTTCGGTCGGTCGCTATTGCCGCGCCATTGGCTTTCGCCATTTCAAGGACCTCAAGGCAGCGCTCCGAGGCGACCTCGGCGACCGCGCCTTTCTGATCGGCGACCGGCTGCGCGATTTCGCCGAGCGCAGCCGCGCCGGAGAAAGCCAGGCGCTCGAAAAGGAAATAGCGGCCATCGTCGCCAACCACGAACTGGCGTCAACGCCGGCTTTCCGGGCCGTTGCGGCGCGCCTCGCCAAGGCTCGGAAGGTGTTCGTCGCCGGCTTCCAGACGGAGCGCGGCCACGCCCAATATCTGGCTCACGGTCTGTCTTATCTCCGGCCAGGCGTGCATCTGATGGACGCCGCCGATGGCACCTTCGCCGACCTCTTGCTCGATTCGCCTTCGGAAGCGACGCTGGTGATGATTGATGGGCGCCGCTATTCTCGCCTTGCCCGTCACCTTGGCATTGCCGCGCGTGCCGCCGGGACGCATGTAACGCTGATTACCGACCCCTATTGCACCTGGGGGCGGGAAGCTGCCGACGAGGTGTTCGCCGTTCGCACCGACTTCGATCAGTTCTGGGATGCCACCTCGGCAATGGCAAGCCTGATCGGCCTGCTCGTCAACGCAGTGTTCGCCGAATTGGGACCCGAGGTGGAGACGCGTCTCAGCGCTGTATCCGCTCTTTATGGCGACTTCATCGGCCACATAGCCTTGGGCGGTCGCGATCACCCGACGCGACGGGTTGCGACGAACCGCCCGCGCAAGGCAGATGCCACGCGCAAATAACGAGAGCATCGGACTGAAGGGGAAATTCGACTTGGCCCCGCTTTTCAAAAGCAAAGCGCCCGACATCCTTACGGACCGGGCGCTGGGCATGCGCAAATTGGCGGGAACCGCCTTCGTCAGAGACCGGCGACCCGGCCGCTTCCGGCGCGGACATACTGACGTTCGCGGAATTCCGAACCGAAGCCGCGCACGTAGCTTGTACCCCGCTCGACGGCGCGGGATTCGCGGAACGTCCTGTTGAGGGGAGCCTGGGCGAACATTTCGGTTTCCTTTCCTTGCGCCGAACGACTGTGTTCGACGCCGCTGATATAGGCTCTCGATCACATATACGAAAGTCGTATTCGCTAAAGGCGGACCAAAGAAAATCTAAAGGCGACGTTAGCTTATCCTTTACCCTTCCGGCGAAAGTCCTCTCTGGCGACGCGAGCCGTTCGGCTCCCCATCCATCCAGCTTACCTTTCGCAATCCGCAATGCGCCAGGGCATGGCTCTACGCTGGCGATCTCGGCGAGGGCAACGGTGAGTCGCTGAGTGATAGGGCAGCACCACTGATCGGTAACCCTCCGTCTGGACAAGCCGCCCTTTATCTCGCTTGATGCCACCAAACCATGGTCGCACCGCTCGGAGCGGCGTATCATGGATGCGCCCGCAACGAGGAACCGCCATGACCGAAACGCTGAGCCAACTGCGCCGGATCGCGCAGGACCGAACCCTGAGCTTCAAGCAGAAGGAACATGCGCTGGCGGTCGAAGCGGAGAACATGTTGCCCTACGTGCTGCTCGATGCTGAAACGCACGCCGCGCTCGACGCCCGCATCATCTGCGATATGTACGAGGGGCACGCACCCTACAAGCCGCGTTATGTATTGCCCGACTACGCAGTGGTGCTGCGCAACGGCTCCGAACATCTGGAGCTGCCGAAGCCGGAGACGCTCGACGAGGCGATCAACACGCTGCAGATCGCCTACCATCACGTTCCCTCGGTGACCGGCATGCCAGTGTTCATCGGCCATCTCGACGCGCTGTTGCTGCCCTTCTGCGACGGCGTCTCCGACGACGAGCTCTATCGCAAGATCAAGCTGTTCTGGCGCTACATCGACCGCGTGCTGCCGGATGCTTTCCTGCACGCCGACATCGGTCCCACCGACAACCGCGTCGCCCGCGCCATTCTGCGGGTCGACGCCGAACTGAAGCAGGTGGCGCCAAACCTCACCTTCCTCTACGACCCCGAGGTCAGTGGCGAGGCCATGCTGCGCCTTTGCACAGACAACATCATCGCCTGCTCCAAGCCGCATATCGCCAACCATCCGATCCACCGCGCGGTATTCGACGAGCCGGGTTATGCCATCGTCAGTTGCTACAACGCCCTGCCCCTCAGGGGCGGCGCCGCGTCGCTCGCCCGCATCAACCTCAAGAAGGTCGCAGAGGCGAGCGCCAGCGAAGCCGACTTCCTTGATGTCCAGCTGCCGCGCTACGTCAACCTCAACGCCCGCCTGATGCGCGCTCGCATCGACTATCTGTTCCGCCAATCGGGCTTCTTCGATGGCAACTTCCTCGTCGAGGAGGGTTGGATCGACAAGGACCGTTTCACGGCGATGTTCGGCATTTTCGCCATGGCTGAGGCAGTCAATCACCTGCAGGATGTCGCCGGCCGGCCCGGCCGCTACGGCCATGATGCCTCTGCCAATGCGCTCGGTCACCGGATCTCGGCGCGGCTCGCCGAGTTGGTCGCGCGCGAACCGATGGAGCACGTCTGGCGCGGCTTTGCCATGCTGCATGCCCAGGCCGGTCTCTCCAGCGACGCCGGCACCACGCCCGGCGTGCGCATTCCCTATGGCAGCGAGCCTGATCCGGTCAGCCACGTGCAGGCACTCCTGCCACACCATCAGCACTATCTCTCCGGCGTCTCGGAAATCCTGACGCTCGATGAAACCGTGCGGAGCAACCCCGAGGCGGTGTTCCAGCTTGCCAAGGGCGCCTTGCATCTCGGCTTCCGTGAATTCACCGCCAATGTCACTGGCAACGATCTGGTACGCGTCACTGGCTTTATGATCCGCCTCTCCGACATCAAGCTTTACAACGCCGCGAAAGGGTCGCGCGTCAACACAACGGCGCTCGGTGCCGAGGCAGCCGACACCGTGCATATTCTCGATCGCAAGCCACGCGTCGTCGGGCTGGAACTGATGGCGGGTTCTGGTGTCTGACGGCCTCGCCGCCGTCAGCAAGTTCCTGACCTGGTCGGTGGTCGACGGGCCGGGAAACCGCTTTGTGCTGTTCTTGCAGGGATGCAATTATCGTTGCGTCACCTGCCATAACCCGCACACCATCGGCGTCTGCTCCGACTGCGGCGCCTGCGTTGCCGTTTGTCCGTCAGGCGCCTTGAGCCGAACCGGCCGCAAGGTCACCCACGACGCCGCTGTCTGCATTGCCTGCGACAGCTGCCTTGCCGCCTGCCCGACGCGTGCCAACCCGATGGTAAAGCGCATGACGGTGGAGGACGTGCTCGGCCTTCTCCGTCGCAACGCGCCGTTCCTCAACGGCCTCACCGTATCGGGTGGAGAGGCGACGCTGCAGCTCGACTTCCTGATCGATCTGTTCACGGCCATCAAGGCGGCGCCGGATCTTGCGCATCTGACGCTGTTCATCGACAGCAACGGTCACCTGCCGGCCGAAAGCTGGCAAAGGGTGCTGCCACTCACCGATGGCGTGATGCTCGACATCAAGGCATTCGATAGCGAGCGCCACCGCCGCCTGACCGGCGCCGACAACCACCTGTCGCTCGCTTCGGCCAGACTGCTGGCCGATGCCGGCAAGCTCTACGAATTGCGCTTTTTGTTGATTCCCGGCGAAACCGATCGTCCCGAGGAAATCGCCGCGCTCGCCGCGCTGGCGCGCGAGCTCGGCCCGGACACACGCCTCCGCCTCAATGCCTTCCAGCACCATGGCGTGCGCGGGTCGGCGGCCAGTTGGCCCGCCATGCCGCGCACCGGTGTCGAAGCAGCAGCAGCCACTCTGAGAGCCGCAGGCATCGCGGAAGTAGCCGTGCCCTCCGTCTGGTTGCCCTGAGCTGCAACCAAAAGCAATGACGCCGGGGCGGCCGTCAATTGGCGGCTTTCAATGAACTCTATGTCGGGCGTCGAATTTCCTTCGCCCGCCGGCTTGCCCATGTTTGGCGCATAGGACGCCGTTCGCCAAGGGAGCCGCCAGCTCATGTTGATGCACCACCTGCTCTATCGCGCCGCCGAGCGCGCGCCGGATGCGCTCGCGCTCAACTGGGTGGATCGCAATCTGGCGCTCACCGCCGAAGTGGCGGTGGATGGCATGGAACGGATGGCCGGCGCCTTGGCTCACCTCGGCATCGCGCCGGGCGACCGGGTGTTGATCTTCGCCCATAACGGCATGGATTACCTCCTCGCCATGCTCGGGATCTGGCGGCTCGGCGCCATCTCGGCCCTGGTGAACGTCAAATACGCCGAGGACCTCGCCTATTACGTCGACGATCACCGTCCCAAGGCGATCATCTATACCCATGACATGGAAGGACCAGTGAAAGCCGCCGCGACAACGGTGGGCTGCGTCTCTCATCTCGTCTGCATGGATGGCTCCCAGGAGGGCGCCCACGCGCTACCGGACCTGATGGCGGCCAAGTTTGCCCCGCCGACCGATCCCGAAGATGTCACGGCGATCGCCCATCTTTCCTACACGTCCGGCACGACAGGCAAACCCAAAGGCGCCTGTCTCGCCCACGAGCCGACCGTGACCGCCGCTCGCTGCATCGGTGAACGCCTGCGCATCCGGGCCTCCGACCGTTCCTTTGGCCCGACGGCGCTGTCGAGCTCTTATCAGCTGGTCGCCAACCTGCTGCCGCCGATGGCGGCCGGTGCCACGGTCAACGTCATGGGCAAATGGACGCAGACGACCGGCTGGGATGCCCTCGAACGAACCGGCACCACCGTCTTTGTCGGCAATCCGGTTGTGCTGGCCGAACTCCTCGAGGAATCGCAGGCGCGGGGCCGGTTGCCGTCGCCGCTGCGCTTCGGTCTTTCCGGCGGCGGACCGGTGCCGCCAACCCTGCGAAAGGCCTTCCGCGACGTGTTGAAGCTGCCGCTGGTGGAGAGCTTTGGCCAAAGCGAAATCGGCGGCTTCTTCGCCCTTGGTTTCCCAGAGATCGAGCCGGACGACAGCAAGCTGGTCCGCATCGGGCCGGGCACGCCGGACAAGGAAGTGGCGATCCTCACCACCTCCGGCAGCCGAGCCCCGATCGGTTCGGTGGGCGAGATCTGCTTGAGGGGCGGCTTCATGGCCGGCTACTGGGGGCGACCGGAAAAGACGGCCGAAACGACACGCGGTGGCTGGCTGCATTCCGGTGATCTCGGCAGCATCGATGCCGATGGCTACGTCACCATGCGCGGCCGTCTTGCCGAACTCGTCACCGTGGATGGCGTCGACTGGTTCCCTCGGGATGTCGAGGAGGCACTTGCCGATCAACCCGGCGTGCTGCTGGCCGCCCTGGTCGGTGTTCCGCACCCCGCAGGCGGAGCCACACCGATTGCCTTTGTTACTGAGCGCCCCGGAGAAACAGTCGACCTCGCCGCAGTCAAGGCGGCTATCGCACCGCAAGTTCCCTATGACGTCACGCCGCTCGTCATCCGCAAGGCAGCAAGCCTGCCGATGACCCCGACCGGCAAGATTGCCAAGGCGACACTCGCCGCCGAAGCCGCAGCATGAGCCACGCCATGACGTCCTTTTCCTGGTGGAATCTCTCGACCGCCGACTTCGCCGACCGCGACCTCTCCGGCACTGTCGCAATATTGCCGGTTGGGGCGGTCGAGCAGCACGGCCCGCACCTGCCGGTCCGCGTCGACGCGGCGATCAATGCCGGCGTATTGGCCGATGCGCTCGCCAAACTCGCCACCGATGCCGACGTGCTGGTTTTGCCACCACTACCCTACGGCAAGTCGGACGAGCACATCGCCTTTCCCGGAACGATCGCCATCTCAGGCGAAACGCTTTCCCGCGTCTGGTTCGAGATCGCCGCCAGTGTCCATCGAGCCGGCATCCGCAAGCTGGTATTCTTCAACGCCCATGGCGGCCAAATCGCGCTGATCGACATCGTGTGCCGCGACATCCGGGTAAAGCTCGGCATGTTGGCGGTCGCCTGCTCGTGGTTTCGCATCACGGCGGTCGATGACATCATTGCTGCTGCCGAATCGGCGCATGGCATTCACGGTGGCGATCTTGAGACCAGCGCCATGCTGCATCTTCATGGCGATCTCGTTGCCATGGACAAGGCGGAGGATTTCGTGCCGCTGACCGTCGAGATCGAGGCGGCCGGCAGCCTGCTCACCGCCGAGGGTGCCGTCGGCTTCGGCTGGCAGGCGCAGGATCTTCACCCCAAGGGTGTTGCCGGCAATGCCAAGGTTGCCACCGCCGAAAAGGGGCGAATCATCGTCGATCGCGCCGGATCGGCTTTCGTCTCTCTGCTCGGGGACGTTGCCGCCTTTGACCTCGACCGGTTGACTTCGAAAACAGCCTTCTCGGGCTGAACGATCAAGCGTTTGCAGCGAGCTTGTGTAACCGGCGACGGCGGTAGGCTTCGCTGAGGCCGACCAGCACCGCCGTCAGCACGAGCACCACCACCTGCATGGCGTTGAGGTCGGGCCTGAGTTCGCGCCGGAATTCCGAGGCGACCATCAGCGACAGCGGCTGCGTTCGGCCGGCAAGGAACATGGCGATGGTCAGATCGGCCAGCGATAGGATAACGCCCACCGAATAGGCGCCCGACAACGCCGGCCTGATCTGCGGCAGCAGCACGCGCAGGAAGGCCTGCCACGGCGAGGCGCCGAGATCGCGCGCCGCCTCGATGAGACGGGGATCGAGGCGCACCATCACAGCCGAAATCAAAGCCGTTGCGAAGGGAAGCGCCACCAGCGACTGCGCCAGGATCAGCGCCGTGGCACCCCGCTCGAAACCGATGCGGCTCATGATCATGGCCTGAGCGATCGACAGCACGCTCTTCGGCACCAGGAAAGGGATCAGCAGCAGGACGGCGAAAAGGCCGCGCCAGCGAAATCCTGGCGCCGTCAGGGCGAGCGAAGCCATCAGGCCGAACAGCATGGCGAGAATGCCGACCGGCTGCGAAATGAGGAATGAGGTGACGAACCCCTTGAGAAAATTGTCGTTCTGCGCCAGCTCGCGGTACCATTCGAAGGTGAAGCCGGACAGCGGAAAGGCCATCAGGGCCGAATCGTTGAAGGAAAACGCCGTAAGCACAACAAGCGGCAGATAGAGAAAAGCCGCCGCGACGATCAGTACGCAAAGACTGGCCCGCCTCATCATACCCTCCCCATCACAGCCCGCGCGCCCTTGAAGCGCAGCAGCAATCCCGCCATCGCCGATGCGACGAGGAACAGGGTTGCCAGCAGCGCCAGAGCCAGCGCCGAAGCGAGCGGCCAGTCGAATGCCGTGCCGAACAGATTGTCGACCAACGCCATGGCCGTGGAGCCCGACGTCCCGCCAAGAAGGCTCGGCGTCAACATCTCGCCGGCCGCCAGCGCGAAGACGGTGAGGCTGCCGGCGGCAAGCCCCGGCGTGGTCAGCGGGAAAATGACCCGGAAGAAGGCGTCGACCGGCCGGGCGCCGAGATCGCGGGCCGCCTCGATCAGCCGCCGATCGACCATCTCGGCCGACACCCAGATGGCAAGCACCATGTACGGCAGATTGTTGTAGGTGAGGACGAGGCCAATGGTGAAGGGCGAAAACAGCAGAAACTTCAAAGGCTCGTCGATCACCCCCAGTCCCTGGAGCAGCGTGTTGACGAGGCCCTCCCCGCCAAGCACGATCCGCCAAGCATAGATGCGGACGATCTCGCCGGTATAAAGCGGCGTCAGCAGCACGATAATGGCGAGCCCTTTTCCCGATGTGGCGAGGCGCGTCAGTGCCAGCGCCACCGGATAGCCGAGAATGGCCGTGAACACCGTGGCGGAAAGGCCCGACAGAACGGCCTTGCCGATCAGGAACCAATCGGTCGAGGAAACCGCAAGTTCCCCCCAAGCCCGGAACGAAAAAGCTGGAACCAGATCGAAGTCTTCCACCTCATAGAAACTGAAGGCCACGAGGACGGCGAGCGGCGCCAGACAGCCCGCGACGATCGCCGCCGCGACCGGCAGCGCAAGGTGGCGCTGGCGGACCATCATGCGGCGATCCTCGTGATGAAGCTCCGGCTGGCATCGAGCCAGAGGGCAACCGGCGTACCGACGGCGTAAGGCGTTTCGGCAGCAAATCGCAGAGGCACCCCGGCGACTTCAGCCTGGATCATGCTCCGCTCGCCCTGGAAGACGCAGTTGCTGACGCTGCCAGTGAAGGTCGCCTCCCCTTCCCCACGTGTCGACAACAACTCGGGACGGATGACCAGCATGGCGGCGTCGCCGGCGGCAAGCCCTTCGGCGGCGGGCGCGGTGATCGCGCCAAGCGCGGTTTCAATCGTTGCCGCATCACCACGACGCTCGAGGACACGCCCCTCGACCAGGGTCGAGTTGCCAATGAAATCGGCGACGAAGCTGTCGGCGGGGCGATTGTAGATGGTCTGCGGATCGGCCTTCTGGGCAATGCGCCCCTTGTTCATCACCACCACGATGTCAGACAGCGCAAAGGCTTCTTCCTGGTCATGCGTCACATAGACGAAGGCGATGCCGAGCCGACGTTGCAGGGCCTTCAGCTCGATCTGCAGATGGCCTCGCATCTTGCGATCGAGGGCCGACAGAGGTTCGTCGAGCAGCAAAAGGCGCGGTTCGGCGATGATCGAGCGCGCCACGGCGACGCGTTGCTGCTGGCCGCCGGAAAGCTGGTGCGGATAACGCTGGCCAAAATCAGCCATATGGACGGCATCGAGCGCCCGCCGCACCCGCACGGCGATATCGGCAACGCCGCCGCGAAGCTTCAGCGAGAAAGCGACGTTGTCGTTGACGGTGAGATGAGGAAACAGGGCATAGGACTGGAACACCGTGTTGACGGGGCGCCGCTCGGGCGGCACGTCGGCAAGCGGCGTATTGTCGAGGCGCATTTCGCCGGCATTCGGCGTCTCGAACCCGGCGATCATCCTGAGAACGGTTGTCTTGCCGCATCCCGACGGACCGAGCAATGTCAGGAACGCCCGCTCCGGAACATCAAGATCAATGCCGTCCACCGCAACTGAGCGGCCGAACGTCTTGACGATACCGCGCATGGCGAGAAGCAGCGGCGAGGCCGCCGGCTCCGTCCGCTTTTCCATTCCGCTTTCCACCCAGTGTCAATGCCTCGGTCCCCGAGGTCGGATGGTCTCATCCGACCTCGCACGACAAGCAAATCCCGCACCGCTCCGCTGCCGACGGTGCGGGTAGCGATCAGGCGGCCTTGACCTCGTTCCAGACCTTCAGCCACTCCGAGTAATTGTCCGGCGCCACCGGCCACATGAAGTTCTGCATCACCGAGAGATCGTCGACGAAGATCGCTTCCTGCTTTTCGTGGCTCAGTTTGTCGCGGATGATCGACGACGTCGTGGCGTAGTTGCCGATGTCGGCAATGGTGGACGCGTAATCGGCGCCGAGCAGATAATCGGCGAACTTGTAGGCAATCTCCACCTTCTCGTCCGACAGGTTGGCCGGGATGCCGAAACAGTCGCACCAGCCCATGATGCCCGCCTTCGGCTTGGCCATCGCCACCTTCATCTTATCCTTCAACGCATCGTAGGGCACGCGCCAGGAAAAGGCGGCCGTCACCTCGCCGGTGGCGAACAGATTGGTGAGATCGCCAATGGTCTGCCAGTAGGTCCGGAGCAACGGTTTCTGGGCGATCAGCGCCTTCTTCACCTCGACGAGTTCGTCCGATGTCAGCAGGAAGGCGCGCTCACGCGGAATGCCGATGTGCAAAGCGGCGATGGCGATCGATTCCAGGGCATAGTCGCGCATGGCGAGCTGGCCCTTGAATTTGGGGTCGAACAGCGTCGAGTAAGTCGGCTCTTCGGTGTGGATGTCCGACCGATAGACGATCGGGTTGAGGCCCCAGAGGTAGGGAATGGCATAGGTGGCGCCATCCTCGCCCTTTACCTTGTCGGTCGTCTTGAACACATCGTACATGTGCGCAAGGTTGGGAATCTTCGAAAGATCGAGCGGCTTCAAAACCTTGGCCTTGATGTAGCGCCAGGAGCCGTTCAGCGACGGATTGACGATGTCCCAATCGGATGCTGAGCCGGTCTTGAGAGCAGCGAACTGCGCATCCTCGCTCGACAGGAACGACAACTTCACCTTGGTGCCTGTCACCTTCTCGAAGGCCGCCACATATTCGGGATGGCCGTTGGAGTCCCAGGTCGCCCAGACGATCTCCGACACGGCGGCGGAAGCCCGGCCCATCGGGCCAAGAAGCGAAAGCCCGGCACCGGCTGCGAGGCCCCCGAGCATCTGTCGGCGGTTAAGTGTGAAGCACTGCATGTGAAACCCCTCTCGCTTGCGGAAAGACAGTCCTGTTCCCTTTATTTTGGACAAGTCTGCCTTGGGCTCGCGGGAAGCGTCCATATGGCGGCCACAATAGACACTATAGGCGCATGCCGAGGACAGATGCCTTTGCGGGCGGAAAATCTCGGCTAAGATGGCCGGCAATGCCACGTCGCTCCGGACCGCCATGCCGCTTCCCGACCTCGATCACGCCACCTATCTTCGCCGAGCCTTTGCCATCGCGGCAGCGGCGGCCGATAGCGGCAGCCATCCGTTTGGTGCCGTCCTGGTTGATGGTGACGGCACCGTACTGATGGAACAGGGCAATGCTTACCTGCCGGATCACGACATGACCGGCCACGCGGAACGGGTGCTGGCAACGCGCGCCTCACAACGCTTCCGGCCGGCTGAACTTGCTGAAGCCACGCTCTACTCCTCAGCCGAGCCCTGCGCCATGTGCGCCGGCGCTGCCTATTGGGCAGGCATCGGCCGCATCGTCTATGGGCTTTCCGAAAATGCCCTCAGGCAGATTACCGGCAATCATCCGGAAAACCCGACGCTGGACTTGCCCTGCCGGATGGTGCTCGAAAGCGGCCAGCGCCCGGTCGAGGTGATCGGTCCGCTGCTCGAAAATGAAGCAGCCGAACCTCATCGGTCGTTCTGGGCAAAGCGCTGAACTGGCTTCACTCGGCTGCGATGCGCAGCATGGGTAGCACTGCATCCGCCGAGCCCTTCAGATCTGCAACCGCCGCCTTGACCAGATGGCGGAACCAGATATGAGCCGGGGAGTGATGCTTGCAGTCATGCCAGAGCAAATAGAAATCCATGCAGCCGAACGCGACAGGCGCGTCGATGACCACGAAATTCCCTGTTTCCGCCATCTGCTCGGCAAAGGGCGCCCCCGTCGTGAAGATCAGGTCGGATCCGGCGAGCATACGCGGCACGATGGCATATTCGGGCACCGACGCGGCGATATGCCTGTTGAGACCGAGCTCCATCAGCCGGCCGTCGATCGGGCTATATTGCTTCATGACGTCGGCCGATGGCGACAGATGCCGCTCGGCGAGATACTGATCCATGCCGAGCGGACCAACGGTGCCGGCAAGTCGGTGATCGCCGGCGACAACGCACTTGATGGACGTCGAAAGCAGCGGAGCCAGACGCAGTTGTTCCGGTGGCCGCGGCCAGTTGCCGACCACAAGGTCGAGCGAGCCGTCGGCAAGATGGGCCATCAACTCGTCGGGACCCGGCAGCGTTGCGACATCGATCGACGCTTTCGGTGCCTCTTCGGCCAACCGGGCGAAGATACGAGGCAAGAAGGCCGAATCCAGGCAATTAGCGGCTGCGATACGGAAACGCCGCTCGCTACGCGCGGGATCGAAACTGGGCAGTGGTGCCAAAAGGGCATCTATATCGACAAGCAGCCGCTGCAACGTCGCTCTGAGTTCAAGACCACGTTCGGTGGGGACGAGCACACCGCCCGACCGCACCAGAATCGGATCGCCGATCAGTTCGCGCAGCCGCTTCAGCGCCAGACTGACGGTCGGTTGCGTCTGGCCGAGGATTTCGGCGGTGCGCGACACGCTGCATTCGGTGACCAGCAGAAGCAGGGTCCGCATCAGGCGGAGAGGGAGGGATTTGAACCCCCGATACCCTTGCGAGTATGCCGCATTTCGAGTGCGGTGCAATCGACCACTCTGCCACCTCTCCGCGGTGCTTTTGGGATAAAGATCCCGGTCGAAAGCGGCGCGGACCATAACCGCGGGCAAAGCCGCTGGCAAGAGGGGCAAAACCCTTTGGCAGCGGTTTTTTGGACACCTGACAAAGCGATAGAGCATCCCGTCCCCAGCGGTTGCCGGAAACGCCGGCCTTCGCCGTTGACCGGCGGGGGCTTTCCGTGTAGGGAGAGCGCGGTCAAACGGGAGCCTGGTCTATTGTCCAGGGTATTTCTGTTTGCCGATCAAGTCGCGCGCCCGGAAGGCGCGGCGCGGCCAAGAACCATCTGAAGAAGGACTGGCATGACCATGTTCGCAGTAATCAAGACCGGCGGCAAGCAGTACAAGGTTGCCGAGGGCGACGTATTCGACATCGAGAAGATCGAACTTGAGGACGGCGCCGCCGTCACCTTCGATGAAGTGCTGGCTGTCGGTTCCGACGCCGGCCTTACCGTTGGCGCCCCCACCATCGCCGGTGCCACCGTCGTCGCCGAGGTGGTCGAGCAGACCCGTGGCCCCAAGGTGATCTCGTTCAAGAAGCGCCGCCGTCAGAATTCCAAGCGCAAGCGCGGTCACCGGCAGTTGCTGACCACGGTGAAGATCACCGCGATCAACGCCGCCTGACGAAATTTCGTTCCGGCCACACTACTGCCGGAACCTGACCCGACAACCGTCCATCAAGGTGTTGAGCGCCAGACAGCTCCGCCAGAGGACGATACGACAGACAGGAGACTGAAATGGCTCACAAGAAGGCAGGCGGTTCGTCCCGCAACGGTCGCGATACGGCCGGTCGACGCCTCGGCGTAAAGAAGTTCGGCGGCGAAGCCGTCATTCCGGGCAACATTATTATCCGCCAGCGCGGCACCCAGTGGCACCCGGGCGCCAACGTCGGCATGGGCGTCGATCACACGATCTTCGCCCTCACGGAGGGCAACGTGTCCTTCGCCACCAAAAGCAATGGCCGAGTCTACGTTTCGGTCATGCCAACGACGGCGGCAGCTGAGTAAGCCGGATGGAGCTAAAGCGGCCCGCCGGCGTCCCACGGACCCGGACGGACCGCGCTTCTGGCGCGCGATGTGACAGGGGAAGTGGGATGCCACTTCCCCTGATTTCATTTGGAGCGCGAGGAGAGCCCCATGTCAGAACTAAGCGAGATCGAGGAACCTGACAGTCCCTGCGGCTGGCCGTTGATGGCAGCGGTGAGGCCGGCCATCGAGACGCGGCGGTTGATCCTGAGACCACCGGTCGACGAGGATGCCGAGACCATCGCCCGGCTCGCCAATTCGGCCGCCGTTGCTCGCGGTCTGGTGGGCATACCCCATCCGTACCGCATCGAGCACGCCCGTGTCTGGCTTGCCGAGCCGGTCGATCCGCGCGGTCAACGTCACCTGGTCTGCCGCAAGGGATTCGACGCGGCGCCAACGCCGATCGGCGTCCTGACGCTCGACATGCACGGCCGGGTCGGACCTGGCTGGATCGGCTGCTGGCTTGGCGAGCGCCATTGGGGCCAGGGATTTGCAACCGAAGCCTGCCACGCCGCCATCGATTATGCCTTTGTTCACCAGAGACATGAGAGATTGTTGTTTGCCTGCCGGGTTACCAACCCGGCCGGGCGACGGGTGATCGAGAAATGCGGTTTCCAGATGGTGGCACAGGAACTGGCCTCGGTGGTCGGCAGCGGTGCTGCGGTGGCCATCGACCGTTTCCGCATCGATCGCAGCACCTGGGAGAGTATCAGGGCCTGGGAGCCTTTGCGCGTCCATGATCATGAGGCCGAAAAGGCCGAGTGGGGAGAGCGGCGCGGAGAGTTTCAGGCTCCGGTAGAGCGAATTTGAACCCGGCGAACCTTGAAGTTCCCGAGCAGATTCCAAACTCTGCCGGGAACGAGTGAGTACTAGCGGCTCTCGGCTCCTACATCTATTCGGGTGATTCATTCGCCGATGAGATGTAAGCCGGACCACTAGGGAAGTGAGTACGGAATGAAGTTGCTTTCCGGTGCCTTTGGGTCCTGGCGGCCGCGCGCAGTTCTCTCCCCGCGCATTGAGACGGGTCGTCTCATTCTTCGGCCGCTGGAGCCAGACGATGCTGAGGCCGTCGCGGTCTACCTCGGTGATGTCGAGGTAGCGCGTTGGCTGGTACGTGTGCCGCATCCCTTCACCGTTGACGACGCCACCGATTTCATCGCTCAATGCTGCACGACCGCCAGCCTCGGCACCGCGACGACGCTCGGCCTTACGCTGCGCGGCGACGATCGCGCTCGCGTGCGCGGCATCGTCGCATTGCACAGCCTCGACACTCGGCCGGAAATAGGCTTCTGGCTCGGCCGTCCTTTCTGGGGGCACGGACTGATGAGCGAGGCGGTCGATGCCACGCTCACCTGGGCCTATGCCCATCTCGATGTCGACGCCATCGCGGCAGGCGCCTTTCAGGGCAATATCGCCTCGCTGACCATCCAGGCTCGCCAAGGCTTTGAGGTTATTGGCGTGAGCCGCCGGCCGTCCCTGATCGAAGAGCGACTGCTCGACCACGTCGATACGTGTCTGACGCGGGCACGCCACGCTGCTCGACCGTGGCGACCGTGATCCTCAGCGCCCCACAATCCTAAAAATCCGTTCATTTTCGCCGCGCGATGCTCTAAAGGGCAAGCTGTGGCCCGCGTCAGAACGGTAGGCGGCACGGCCGTCATCCGAAATCTCAGGTTGCCAGCAGCGCAAAGCGCGGCCTCGGTCGCCATTCAGGAAAGCTCCGATGAAGTTCCTCGATCAAGCCAAGGTCTACGTCCGATCCGGCGACGGCGGCGCTGGCGCCGTATCGTTCAGGCGGGAAAAGTTCATCGAGTTCGGCGGACCGGACGGCGGCGACGGTGGTCGCGGCGGCGACGTCTGGGCCGAATGCGTCGGTGGCCTCAATACGCTGATCGACTACCGCTACCAACAGCATTTCAAGGCGAAGACCGGCGGTCACGGCATGGGTCGCGACCGCCATGGTGCCAAGGGTGGCGACATCGTGCTGAAGGTGCCGGTTGGCACCCAGATCATCGAGGACGACGGCGAGACGCTGCTCGCCGACATGGTGGAGATCGGCCAGCGCGTGCTGATCGCCAAGGGCGGCAATGGCGGCTTCGGCAACGCCTATTTCAAGACCTCGACCAACCAGGCGCCGCGCCGGGCCAACCCTGGTCTGCCTGGCGAAGAAAAATGGCTGTGGCTGCGCTTGAAGCTGATTGCCGACGCCGGTCTCGTCGGCCTGCCCAACGCCGGCAAGTCGACCTTCCTCGCTCGCACCACCGCCGCCAAGCCGAAGATCGCCGACTATCCTTTCACCACGCTGCATCCCGGCCTCGGCGTTGTCCGCATCGATGCCCGCGAGTTCGTGCTGGCTGACATTCCCGGCCTGATCGAGGGAGCGCATGAAGGCGTAGGTCTCGGCGACCGCTTCCTTGGCCACGTCGAACGTTGCGGCGTGTTGCTGCATCTCGTCGACGCCAGCCAGGAGGACGTGGTCGGCGCCTGGCGCACGGTGCGGGCCGAACTCCAGGCCTATGATGAAGCCCTCGGCGAGAAGCCTGAGATCATCGCTCTGTCCAAATGCGAGCTGGTGCCCGAGGATGAACTTGCCGCCAAAGCCAAGAAACTGAAGCGGGCCGCCAAGGCGACACCCATTCTTCTGTCCGCCATCACCGGCACGGGCGTCGAGGCCGTGCTGCGCGCCATGGCGACGGCGGTCGAAAATAGCCGCGCCGAGAACGAGGAATCGCGGGCGGCCACTGCCACACGTATCTGGCAGCCCCTTTCCCGCGACAGCGATGACGACAGAGACGATGATGATGACGACTATTGAAGCCTTCACCGGCCCTCTGTCCGGCTACCGCAGCGTTGTGATCAAGATCGGCTCGGCGCTGCTCGTCGAAGGCCGTTCCGGAACGCTGAAGCGCGGCTGGATGGAGAGCGTCGCCGCCGATGTCGCCCGTCTCAGAGCCGGCGGGGCGAGCGTGCTGCTGGTTTCTTCAGGCGCCATCGCCATGGGGCGCGGCGTATTGAAACTGCCGAAAGGCAAGCTGAAGCTCGAGGATAGCCAGGCTGCCGCCGCCGTTGGCCAGATTGCCCTGGCGAAGGCCTGGGCCGAAGTGCTCGGCGATTATGGCATCACTGCCGGCCAGATTCTCCTGACCCTTGGCGACACCGAGGAGCGACGCCGCTATCTCAACGGTCGTGCCACCATCGGCAAGCTCTTGAAGCTCGGCGCGGTGCCGGTCATCAATGAAAACGACACGGTGGCCACCACCGAGATCCGCTATGGCGACAACGACCGGCTCGCCGCCCGCGTCGCTGCCATGATGGGCGCCGACCTTCTGGTGCTGCTGTCCGATATCGATGGGCTCTACACGGCCCCGCCGCAGACCGATCCCAACGCCACGCTGATTCCGGTCATCGACCGCATCACGCCGGAGATCGAAGCCATGGCTGGTGGCGCGGCTTCGGAACTGTCGCGCGGCGGCATGAAGACCAAGATCGACGCCGGCAAGATCGCCACGGTGGCGGGCGCAGCAATGATCATCGCCTCGGGCAAAGTGGCAGCGCCGCTCTCCCGTGTCGACGCCGGTGGGCCGCACTCACTGTTCCGCGCCGAGGCCAACCCGGTCACCGCCCGCAAGGCCTGGATCGTCGGCCATATCGACGCACCCGGCATCCTCACCATTGACGCCGGCGCCGTCCGGGCGCTGAAACAGGGCCGCAGCCTGCTGCCGCCCGGTGTGACCCGGGTTGATGGCGACTTCCATCGCGGCGACACGGTCATCGTGGTCGACGAGACCGGTGTCGAGCTGGCGCGTGGCCTCGTCGCCTACGACGCCGTCGATGCGCGGCGCATTCGCGGCCAGAACTCGACAGTGATCGAAGGCATTCTCGGCGCACCCGGCCGAACTGAAATGATCCATCGCGACGACCTCGTGCTGAAGGGCGACCTCGGAGACTGAACATGACCGCACTGACCGACGTTTCCGTTCACGATCTGATGGCCGACATCGGCCGGCGTGCCCGTGCCGCCGCTCGACGCCTCGCCCGCGCCTCCACCAAGGAAAAGAAGGCGGCGCTTATTGTCATGGCCGCCGAGATTCGAGCCCGCCAGGCCGACATCCTCAAGGCCAATGCCCTGGATGTCGCGGCTATGAAGGAAAGCGGCGTCATCGCCTCCTTCCTCGATCGTGGCACGCTGGACACCGCTCGCATCGAGGAAATCGCCAAGGCGCTCGAGGAAATCGCCGCCCTGCCCGACCCGGTCGGCCGGGTGCTCGCCGCCTGGACGCGGCCCAACGGCCTCGCCATCGAGCGTGTGGCAACGCCGCTCGGCGTCATCGGCATCATCTTCGAAAGCCGGCCCAACGTGACAGCCGACGCCGGCGCTCTTTGTCTGATGGCCGGCAATGCCGCCATTCTGCGCTGCGGCTCCGATTCGCTTCGCTCATCGCAGGCGATTCTCGCCGCGCTGGTTGCCGGTCTCCGGACCGCTGGGCTGCCCGAGGATGCCATCCAATTGGTGCCCATCAAGGACCGCGCGGCCGTCGGCGAGATGCTGACCGGCCTCGGCGGGTCGATTGACGTCATCGTGCCGCGTGGCGGCAAGAGCCTCGTCGCCCGTGTGCAAGCCGAGGCGCGCGTGCCGGTGTTCGCCCACCTCGAGGGCATCTGCCATATCTACGTCGACAAGGCTGCCGACCTCGACATGGCCGTTACCGTCACCGTCAACGCCAAGCTTCGGCGCGTCGGCGTCTGCGGCTCGGCCGAAACGCTGCTCGTCGACCGTGCGGTCGCGAACACCCACCTTCTGCCGATCCTGACCGCCCTCCACGAGCGCGGCTGCGAAATCCGGGCGACCGAGGAAATTCGCGCCCGCTTCCCGGCAGCCGTCCCCGTGACGGAGGCTGACTGGTCGACCGAGTATCTGGCGCCGATCATCTCGGTGGCGTTGGTGGATGGCGTCGATGCCGCCATCGAGCACATCGAAACCTACGGCTCGCATCATACCGACAGCATCATCACCGCCGACGAAGCAACGGCCGCTCGCTTCTTCGCCCGCGTTGATTCGGCCATTGTGCTGCACAACGCTTCGACGCAGTTCGCCGATGGCGGTGAGTTCGGCATGGGTGCCGAGATCGGCATCGCCACCGGCAAGATGCACGCGCGTGGTCCGGTCGGCGTCGAGCAGCTGACATCCTTCAAGTACCGCGTGCGCGGCAGCGGTCAGACGCGGCCGTGACGACACCTCGCCTCCCCGTCACATTTCCGGGCATGCGCATCGGCCTCTATGGCGGCTCCTTCAACCCGCCGCACCGAGGCCATGCCCACGTGGCGCGTCTGGCGCTCCAGCGCCTTGGGCTCGATCGCATCTGGTGGCTGGTCAGTCCAGGCAATCCCTTGAAGTCGGTGGACGGCCTGCCGGATGTCGGCCAGCGGCTGGCCGCCGTTCGGCGGATCGCCAATCACCCGCGCGCGGTCGTTACCGACCTCGAAGCGCGGCTCGGCACGCGCTACACCATCGATCTCGTCCGTCGGCTGAAAGCGCTGAGACCTGCCGTCGGCTTTGTGTTGATCATCGGTGCCGACAACTGGGCGACCTTCCACCGCTGGGGCGGCTGGAGAGAAATCGCCCGAATGGTGCCTATCGCTGTCATCGATCGACCAGGCGCCACCTTCGCCGCGCTGGCCTCGCCGGCCGCCCGCACCTTTGCCCGGGCGCGTGTTGCCGAGCGTGACGGCCTTTTGCTGCCGAGCCTCACACCGCCCGCCTGGATATTCATCGCTGGCATCAAGGTGCCGCTGTCGTCGACCGACCTCCGCCAAACCGCCAAACTCGCTTAGCCATTGGTCCTGCCCGATCTTGAAAACGTCACCATCAAGGTTCATCCTTTCAATCATCGGCGATTGTCGGCATGGGGCCGGCCGCCGTGGACCACTTCACGAGGTGCACCCCTGAGCATGCCTTTCACCGAAGGCGCCTTCAGCGCCAATTCCTTTGCCGACGTCGCTGCGTTTCCCGCCGGCGATGCCACCCCTTCCCCACGATCCCTGCTCGACACGATTCTCGCCAGCCTTGACGATGCCAAGGCCGAGGATGTCGTTGACATCGACGTTGCCGCCAAGACGCCGATCGCCGATCACATGGTGGTCTGCACGGGCCGTTCCAGCCGTCATGTCGGTGCCATCGCCGATCACCTGGCCAAGGATCTGAAGAATGCCGGCTTCGGTACCACCGCTATCGAGGGACAGCCGGCCTGCGACTGGGTTCTGATCGACGCGGGTTCGGTCATTGTCCACGTTTTCCGCCCGGAAGTGCGCGAGTTCTATCATCTTGAGAAGATCTGGGCGCCCGACCCGGCGCCCGCGACCGGCCGCCGCTGAGGTGTTCGCCCGAGGTTGAAGACTTTCGGGCAATGTGGATACCCGATCTGGAACAATCCGTTCGGAAAGCTGTAGACTTTTCGAAACAGCGGACGGTCCAGAAATGGTTCGGAAGCTTCTCATGACCCCGACGCGCGGGGCCGCTGGCCCCGCCGGTACGGTGTGCGCCTCAATAAGAAGAGATTTATGCGCATCGCCATTCACGCTGTTGGAAAACTGAAGGCCGGCCCCGAACGCGAGCTTGCCGACCGCTACCTCGACCGTGCCGACAAGGCTGGCCGCGCCATTGGCTTTTCCTCGGTCACCGCGCGCGAGATTGTCGAGAGCCGGGCTCGCGAGGCTTTGCAGCGCAAGGAAGAGGAGGCGCGCGAGCTCCTCGCCGATCTGCCGCCGGGCGCCTTGCTCATTGCCCTCGACGAGCGAGGTGATTCGCCGACCTCCGAACGGTTCGCCGAAATGCTGGGAGAGGCACGCGACCGCGGCACACCGAACACCATCCTGCTAATTGGTGGACCGGATGGCCATGGGCAGGAGCTTTTGTCGCGCGCCGGTCATCGCATTTCGTTTGGCCGGCTGACCTGGCCACACCAGATCGTCCGCATTCTCGCCGCAGAGCAGATTTATCGTGCGGTCACCATCCTGAGCGGCCACCCCTACCATCGGCCTTGACCCGCCCGGCGCCTCGTCACCGTCGATCCTTGGTTGACGAAGCGTTAACGCAAAGACCGATAGGTTCGGCCGCTCGACCGCACCGTTACCGGACAGCCCATCGTCCATGCCGCTTGAAACGCGACGTCCCGGAGTCCGCCGCCTCATCATCGCCGCCCTTGTCGCGGCGTTGCCTACTTACGTCGTCGCTCAGGAAGGACTACCGCCTGAAGCCACCGCCTTTGCACCGGCAGCCGCTTCGATCCGGCCGGTCTCCGTCTCCGACAGCACCGTGAGTAAAGACCAAATAGAAGCCGAACGCGCCCTGAAAGATCAGGAACTTGCCAAGCTTCGCAGCTCCATGGAGCTATCGGCCGAAAAGCAGGCGGAGATCGCCGCGCAAATCGCCAGCCTCTCTCGTGACCAGCAAGCGCTCAACGATCAGCTTGTCACGTCGGCCGCCCGCGTCCAGACACTCGAACAATCGATTACCGACAGCGAGGAACGCCTCGCCCGCGGTGCCGACAATGAAGCGCGCATCCGTGCCTCGCTCTCCGGCCGGCGCGACGTGTTGATCGCCGTGCTGTCGACTGCGCAGCGCATCGGTCGTCAGCCACCGCCGGCACTTGTGGTCAGCCCGGAGGACGCCCTGAAGGCGGTGCGATCGGCCGTCATTGTCGGCGCCGTGCTGCCGGAAATTCGCCTTGAGGCGGAGGCGCTGCAATCCGATCTCGACGCGCTTGTCGCGGAAAGGACCCGCGCCGCCGCCGAACGCGACCGTCTCAGGGCCGATGCCGCCGCCATTGCCGAGGAGCGCCAGCGCTTGGCATTGCTCATCGACAAGAAAAAAGCCGAGAGCGAAGCACGATCCGCCGATCTTGCGGCGGAGAAGACGCGCGCCGAAGAACTGGCAAAGCACGCCCGCAGCCTCGAGGAACTAATCTCCGGCATGAAGAAGGCGCTGCCAGCCCGTACCGAATCGCAACCTCCCACGGCCTCCGCGCCCGGCACGGCTGGTCGCCTCGGACCGGCGATCGCCTTCGCCGACGCCAAGGGACGACTGATTCTCCCGGTGCGCGGCGTCAACCTGCAGGCCTATGGCGACGACAATGGCCTTGGCGGCGTCTCGCAGGGTCAGTCGATCGCCACCCGCGCCGGAGCCCGCGTGGTTTCGCCGGCCGACGGTCGCGTCGTTTATGCCGGATCCTTCCGCTCTTACGGACAGCTCTTGATCCTCGACGCCGGCGACGACTATCATATAGTGCTTGCCGGCATGGAACGGATCGACGTTCAGCTGGACCAATTTGTTTTGACGGGCGAGCCCGTCGGTGTCATGGGAAACCAGCGGCTGGCCAGTGCCGCCGCTTTGGATGCCAGCGTCACGCAGCCCGTGCTTTACGTAGAGTTTCGCAAAGGTGGAACTTCGATCGATCCCTCCCCCTGGTGGGTCGCATCGCAGGATCGGAAGGTCAGCGGATGATCAGAAAACTGTCGCTACTCGCAGCGGGCGCCGTTCTTGGTGCCGGCGTTACTACCCTGACCTTCGAGCACCGCCTGCCCGGTTTCGGGTCGGCCGTAGCTGCCGGCGTCGATACCTATCGCCAACTCAACCTGTTCGGCGACGTGTTCGAGCGAATCCGCTCCGACTATGTCGAGGAGCCTGACGAGCCGGCATTGATCGAGGCGGCCATCAACGGCATGCTGACTTCGCTCGATCCGCACTCGAGCTACATGAATGCCAAGAGCTACCAGGACATGCAGGTCCAGACCAAGGGCGAGTTCGGCGGGCTCGGCATCGAGGTCACCATGGAAGACGGCGTCGTCAAGGTCGTGACGCCGATCGACGACACGCCCGCCACCAAGGCAGGTATCCGCGCCGGTGATCTGATCACTGCCATTGACGGTACCGACGTCAAGGGGCTGACGCTCAACGACGCGGTCGACAAGATGCGCGGCCCGGTCAACTCGTCGATCACACTCACCATCGTGCGTGGCTCCGACAAGCCCTTCGACGTCAAGATCGTTCGCGACGTCATCAAGATGCAGTCGGTGCGCTACGAGGTAAAGGACGATGTCGGCTATGTCCGCATCTCCCAGTTCACCGCCCAGACCTTCGACGGCCTCAAGACCGCCATCGATAAGATCGACGCTGCCATCCCCGCCGACAAGCTCAAGGGTTATGTGCTCGACCTGCGCAACGATCCAGGCGGCCTGCTGGATCAGGCGATCGCCGTCTCGGACGCCTTCCTCGACAAGGGCGAGATCGTCTCGACACGCGGCCGCCACGACGGCGATACCCGCCGCTACGCCGCCAAAGCCGGTGAGCTGGTTGCCGACAAGCCTTTGATCGTGCTGATCAACGGCGGCTCGGCTTCCGCGTCGGAGATCGTCGCTGGTGCGCTGCAGGACCATCGCAGGGCGACAATCCTCGGCACGCGGTCCTTCGGCAAGGGGTCGGTACAGACCATCATTCCCCTGGGATCGAACGGCGCCATCCGCCTGACCACAGCCCGTTACTACACGCCGTCGGGCAACTCGATCCAGGCCAAGGGTATCCATCCCGACATCGAGGTGCTTCAGGACCTGCCCGACGATCTCAAGAATCAGGTGACCGAGACCAAGGGCGAGGCGTCGCTGAAGGGACATCTCAAGAGCGAGACTGAAGGCACCGAGGCTTCCGGCAGCCAGGCCTACGTGCCGCCCGATCCCAAGAACGACAAGCAGCTCAATCTGGCACTTGATCTGTTGCGCGGACTGCAGGCCAACGCCGCCTTCCCGCCGAAGGGCGACGACCCCGTCGCCAACTGAGCGGGCAATAAGCCGAAAATGTCGGGCCGGAGTTCATCTCCGGCCCGTCGCGTTTCAGCGGCATACCGCATCGTCACGGATTGAACTAAGCTCGGAACGACCGAATCAGGGCGGTCGCCAGGAGCCGGATTGCACGCGCCATGAACGACCTGACCAATCCTCTCGGCTTCGGTGGCTCCGGCGGCCGAAGGCTTCGCCTGCCGGTCGGCGCCATTGCCGCCGTCATCACAGCATGCCTTTTTGCCGGTCTCGCCGTCTGGCTGATGGTGGTGAACGACCCGCTCGGTGGCGAGCCCTATGCGCGTGCCAAGATCGAGACTTCC
The DNA here is from genome assembly GCA_018262505.1 of Pseudomonadota bacterium. Classification (GTDB taxonomy): domain Bacteria; phylum Pseudomonadota; class Alphaproteobacteria; order Rhizobiales; family Pleomorphomonadaceae; genus Pleomorphomonas. The sequence goes on along the minus strand of JAGSYV010000043.1, from coordinate 8,567 downwards.
GACACCGGCTACGCCCGCGCCGATATCGCGACGGTGGGCGTGAAATCGGGCACCGGCGAACTGTTGCCACCGCCCTCGGAAAGCAAACCTGAGGCAGGCGTGGCGGTCGAAGACACTAATGGCAAAGAAGCGGCAGTGGCACTGCCAATCGAAGCCGATGCCGCCCTCATCGAGACGTCACCCTTCGGCCCGCTGCCGCGCGTCGCCGCCGATGGACGCCGGCCCGTGGACGCTTATGCCCGCCCGGTTCCCAGCTTTGTCGGTGCTTCGCCGAAAATCGCCATCGTGGTCGGCGATCTCGGCCTCAGCCAGACCGGAACGCAGGAAGCGCTCGCCAAGTTGCCGCCGGAGGTTACGCTCGGTTTCGCTCCCTATGGCGCCAGCCTTGACCGATGGACCACCAAGGCGCGGCAGGACGGTCACGAGCTTCTGCTGCAGGTGCCGCTGGAGCCTTTTGATTATCCCGACAATGATCCTGGCGAGAACACGCTGCTCGTCAGTAAGGACGCGCGCCAGAACGTGGAGAATCTGCACCGGGTGATGGGGCGCCTCACGACATACGTCGGCGTCGTCAACTATATGGGCGCCCGCTTCACATCCGAGGCCGCCGCACTCGATCCGGTCATGCAGGAGATCGCATTGCGTGGCCTGCTTTATCTCGACGATGGCAGCTCGCCACGCAGCGTTGCCGAACAGTCAGCCGGCAAGTTCAAGACGACCTTTGCGCGCGCCGACCTTGTCATCGACGCCGTGCCGACGCCGAATGAGATCGCCGGCCGCCTCGCACAGCTCGAGCAGATCGCCCGCACGCGCGGCCTCGCCGTTGGCGTCGCCAGCGCCCGGCCGGCAACGCTGAAGGCGCTTGCCAGTTGGACGGGCGGCCTCGACGGCCGCGGCATCACGCTGGTGCCGATCTCCGCCGTTCCTCACCAGAATTGAGATAACCCATGACTTCCCGAGCCGACCTTCCCTATCGTCCCTGCGCTGGGGCCGTGCTGATCAACCGCGCCGGCCTCGTCTTCGTCGGCCATCGGGCCGACCTCGAAGGCTCGCCCGAGGCCGCTCCCTGGCAGATGCCGCAAGGTGGCATCGACGACGGCGAAGCGCCGCTTGACGCCGCCCGCCGCGAGCTTTGGGAAGAAACCTCGGTACGCTCGGTAGAACTCCTGGGCGAGGCACCGGAATGGTACAGCTACGATGTTCCCGATGAGCTCGCCACCGGCCGTTTTCAGCGCAAATGGCGCGGCCAGACGCAGAAGTGGTTTGCCTTCCGCTTTCTCGGCGGCGACGGCGAGATCGACATCGAGAGGCCGGGCGGCGGCGCCCATCCGGCTGAATTCTCCCGTTGGGCGTGGAAGCCGCTAGCCGAGGTTCCAAACCTCGTCGTCGCCTTCAAGCGGCCAATCTACGAGAAGGTCGCCGCTGTCTTCGCCGATCTGGCGGTGCCGGCATGACCGCCCGTATTCCCGCCGCCTTGGCTCCGCCGAATCCGTCGGAGCGCGAACCCCTCTTGCCTGATCTTCCCTACCGGCCAAACGTCGGCATCTGCCTGTTCAATACAGACGGGCTGGTGTTCGCCGGCAGGGCCTATGCCAATCCGTTCGGCTGGCCGGACCCGGAGATCTTTTCCGATGGCGCCGACTGGGCACTGCCGCAAGGCGGGATTGACCCCGGCGAGGACATCGTCGCAGCGGCGCGGCGCGAACTTTGGGAAGAGACCGGCGTCAAGAGCGCCGACCTCATAGCCGTGACCGACGAGTGGTGGAGCTACGACTTCCCCGTTCGTGGCGCCAGAATTCACAAGCTCTACCCCTTCCGTGGCCAACGTCAGCGCTGGGCCGCCTTTCGCTTTACCGGTAGCGACGACGAGATCACGGTCATGGCGGACCACACCGACGAGCCACCGGAATTCCTCGAATGGCGCTGGCGACCCCTCGATGAACTTCCAGCCGTCGCCCCGCTGCATCGGCGGCGGCAATACGCGCGCGTGGCAGACATTTTCGGAGATGTGGGCCCGGCCTGAGCCCTTAACGGCGACGCCGTCCGGCCGCCTGGTCGGCGGCGCGGGCAAGCATCAACAGTGTCTCGCCGACGATATCGGCGGAAAGCGCTGCATTGAGGCGAGCGTCACGTGCCGCTTCTCCGAGCACGACGATCGCCCTCGCCAGCCGAGCGGGCGACCACAGGCCAAGCGCCGCCTCCACCTTGCCCTTGCGTTTGAAGAACACCGGTGGCCGGGCGCCGTTGACCGCGTCGGATGGAGAAACGCCGGCGTCGACAGCCGCGCGCAGCTCGTCGAGCAGCATGAAATGCCGAAGCGCGGCACCGGCAATCTGGCCCGCGTCAACCCCTTCGGCTCGTGCCTTGGCCAGCCCTTCGACCAAGTCCGCCAGAGCACCGCCAGCGGCAGCATCGATCACTTCGTCGATGGCGAAGGTGGAGCTGTCGCCGATCAGCGCCTCGACGTCGGCAAGGGTGATGGCGCCCGTTCCATGGGCGTGTAGACAGAGCTTCTGAATCTCGCCCCGCGTCATCAGCCGGTCGCCGCCCAGAAGCGACACCAGAAGCGCCCGAGCCTCCGGCGCAACGGAAAGACCGGCAGCCCTCGCCTCCTCGTCGATCAGCACACCAACCGACCGTTCGTCATCGGCAAAGCAGGGAATGGCATAGGCCCGGCTTTCCTGCTCGAACAGGACCCGGAGCGGACTGGTTTTCTTGAGATCGCCCGCCTCGACGACGATTGCCGTATCGGGCGGTGGTTGCTTGAACAGTGCCCGGAACCGGCTGGCGAGATCCGCGCGACCGCCACCATCACGCAAGAGGATCGCCCGCCGGCTCGAGAACATCGAGACCGCATAGGCCTCGTCAGCCAACCGCGTTGGGTTGGCTGTCAGTTCCGACGCCTCGATACGGACCAACGCAAAGGGATCGCCGGGGTCCGAGAAGGCGGCGGCAATGGTTCTGGCACGTTCGGAAACGAGCCCGGTATCCGGCCCGTAGACCAGATAGAAGGCCACATCCTGTGGCGGCCGCGCGACGAGGCGATCGGCCTCCTGGGCGCGCGCGGCCACCATCGCCTCAACCCTTGCCAATCAGTGCCGAAGACAAGCGAAGGCGAATATCGGCCGCCGCCGCCCGCGCCGCCTTGTCTTCGGCATCCTGCTGCGCCCGCACGTTGGCATAGCGCTGCGAAGTGACGTCGAAGGAAGACGTGGTGTACACGTTATCAGACGTAACCACTCGACCGGTGGCGATCTCGGTCAACGTATAGGTCGTTGTGAGCGACACCAGTTTGGCGACCGCGATGTCTTCGCTGGCACGAATGGCAAGATCGGAGACGCGCGCCGTCAGGATGAGGTGAAGCCTGTATTTCGGCGTTACCAACGCGCCACCGCCACGCAGCTGGAAGATCAGCTCGTTCATCAAGGTCTGCGGGATGCGATCGGTCTGCGCCTCGATAGCGATCGAGGCGAGTTCCGTAGCCATCGCTGGGTGCCCGCCCACCGCCGAAGAGCTAACCGGCGCGTAGACCGGCCGCACCTGGCAAGCGGCGAGAAGCGCGGTGACCGCGAGCAGCAGGGCGCCGCGGCGAAGGAGATCAGACGACCACATTGACGATCCTCTGGGCGACGACAATGACCTTCTTCGGGCTCTTGCCGTCAAGCGCCTTGATCACGGCATCGAGCTTCAATACCTCGGCCTCCACCTCGGCGGGCGAGGCCGTACGCGCCACTGTGACGTCGGCGCGTTTCTTGCCGTTGACCTGCACCGGCATCGTTACCTCGTCCTCGACGAGCAAGGCCCGATCGACCACCGGCCAATCGGCAAGCGCCACCAAGCCATCGTGGCCAAGCGCCGCCCAGCTCTCTTCGGCAAGATGCGGCGTCATCGGCGCCATCATGCGGACGAGCAGGCCGGTTGCCTCGACCAACGCGGCGGCGGCTCCGCCGTCCGTGGCCAGCAGCGCCTTGTCACTGGCAAGTGCGCCGGCCAGCGCATTGACCAGCTCGTAGATCTTGGCCAGGGCGACGTTGAAGCGCAGGCCCTCGATATTTTCCTCGACGGCGGCCAACGCCTTATGCGCCGCCTTGCGCAGCGAAAGCGCCAGTCGGTCGCCGCCCTCGGCTCGGTCGGCGGTCGGCACCAACTCGGAGGCCTCCGACACGATGCGCCAGACACGTTGCAGGAAGCGGGCAGTTCCCTGAGCACCGGCCTCGGTCCACTCGACATCGCGTTCCGGCGGGCTATCGGACAGCATGAACCAGCGGGCGGTGTCGGCCCCGAAGCTGTCGATGATATCGGTCGGGTCGACGGTATTCTTCTTCGACTTCGACATCTTCTCGATCGGGCCGATCTTGACCGGCGCGCCGGAGGACATCAGCCGGGCCTTGCGACCACCGGCTTCCTCGACGATCTCGACGTCAGTCGGCGACAACCATTCGCCGCTGTCCGACTGGTAGGTCTCATGCACCACCATTCCTTGCGTGAACAGGCCGCGGAACGGCTCGTCGAAACCGACGTGGCCGCACTTCTTCATGGCGCGGGTGAAGAAGCGCGAGTAGAGAAGGTGCAGAATGGCATGCTCGATGCCACCGATATACTGGTCGACCGGTAGCCAGGCGTTGACGACGTCCGGCACGGTGGGCGTCTGAGCATGTGGCTCGGTGAACCGGCTGTAGTACCAGGACGAATCGACGAAAGTATCCATGGTGTCGGTCTCGCGCCGGGCCGGCTTGCCGCACTCGGGGCAGACGCACTTCGTAAAGGTCGGGTGTCGATCGAGCGGATTACCCGGACGATCGAACTCCACATCCTCAGGCAGGCGCACCGGCAGATCCTTGGCCGGCACCGGCACCACACCGCAATCCTCGCAATGGATGACCGGGATCGGACAGCCCCAATAACGCTGTCGCGAAATCCCCCAATCGCGCAGGCGATAGTTCACCTGCCGCTTGGCCGCCGGCGCGCCATAAAGCGTCGTGGCCTCGAGCTTGCTCGCCACCAGATCCTTGGCAGCCTCCACCTCCATGCCGTCGAGGAAGGCGGAGTTGAAGAGCTTGCCGTCATCGGTATAGGCGACGTTGTCCACGGCGAAGGCGCTGGGATCGGTGCCTTCGGGCAACACCACCGGGGTGACGGTGAGACCGTATTTGCGGGCAAAATCGAGGTCGCGCTGATCGTGCGCCGGGCAGCCGAAGATGGCACCGGTGCCGTAGTCCATCAGCACGAAGTTGGCGATGTAGACGGGGTAGCTCTTGCCGTTGAAGGGGTGCTTCACCGAAAGACCGGTCGCAAGACCCTTCTTCTCAGCTGTCTCGAGCGCCGCTGCCGACGTGCCGATGCGCCGGCACTCCTCGCAGAAGGCGGCCACCGCCGGATCCTTGTCGGCGAGCGCCTTCGCCACCGGATGATCGGCGGACAGCGCCAGGAAGCTCATGCCGAACAGCGTATCCGGACGCGTGGTGAAGACTTCGATGGTCGGCTCACCGGGCACCGCCGGTCCGTCGACTTCGAAGCGAACCCTGAGGCCCTCCGACCGACCGATCCAGTTCTTCTGCATGGTCCGGACCTTTTCCGGCCAGCGATCGAGCGTATCGAGGGCGGAAAGCAGTTCCTCGGAATAATCGGAGATCTTCAGAAACCACTGCGTCAGCTCGCGCTGCTCGACCAGCGCACCGGAGCGCCAGCCGCGCCCATCGATCACCTGCTCGTTGGCGAGCACCGTCATGTCGACGGGATCCCAGTTGACCTTCGACTTCTTGCGATCGACGAGGCCAGCCTTCATGAAGTCCAGAAACAGCTTCTGCTGCTGCGTATAGTAGCTTTCGTCGCAGGTCGCGAACTCGCGACTCCAATCCAGCGACAGCCCCATGCTCTTCAGCTGGCCGCGCATGGTGGCGATGTTTTCGTAGGTCCATGTCTTCGGGTGGACGTGCCCCTTCATCGCCGCGTTTTCGGCCGGCATACCGAAGGCGTCCCAGCCCATGGGATGCAGGACGTTGAAGCCCTTGGCACGCTTGTAGCGCGCTACCACGTCACCCATGGTGTAGTTGCGCACGTGCCCCATGTGGATGCGACCCGACGGATAGGGAAACATCTCGAGCACGTAATACTTGGGACGTGGATCATCATTCTTTGTTTCGAAAACCTTGGCCTCGGTCCAGGCCCTCTGCCAGCGCGTTTCCGCTTCGCGCGCATTGTATCGCTCGGTCGCCATCGTCTCGTCTTCTGTTCTGATCCACGCCTGTCGCGGGGTCGGTAGCGCCAAGGGCATACGGCCGCGCGAAAAACTCACGGCATGACCATCATCAGAAACGGTCCCTAGGGTCAATGCTCTGGAGCGCCGCGGCCGGCGTTTTCCGTTCGGCTGCGGTAGGATCGACGAAATCGAACAACGAAATCAGCTGCTGACGAAGTCGGTCGCGTGGTCCTTGACGAAGGCTTCGAAGAGACGCGGCGGTCGGCCGGTCATCTTCTCGACGGCCGGACTGATGATCGAGACCTTGCCGTCGCGCATGGTATCGAGCTCGGCAACACGCTCGGCAATCTGCTTTTCCGGTACACCCTCAGCGGCAAGGCGCGCCTCATAGTCGGCAACGGTGATGGGCCGGAAGGTGACCCGCTGACCCGTGACGTGGCTCATCACCTCGGCGGCTCGCGACAAGGGAAGAGCCGCAGGTCCGGTAAGGACCAGCGTCTGTCCGTCGAAATCGGAGCTGGTCAGCGCAGCGGCGGCCACATCTCGGCCATCCACGAAGCTGATCAGCCCCTCGTCGGTCGGCAGCTCCAGTTCGCCCTTCTTCACGTCATCCTTCCAGACGGTGCGGAAATTATCGGCGAACCAATTGGCTCGCAGAATGACGAAAGGCAAACCGGAATTTTCCAGGACCAGCTCAAGCCGGCGATAGGAATTATCTTCCGACACATCGGCAGCGATGGTGGAGAGCCGGACCGCTTTGATTTTGCGGTCGACCACGTGCCGCATGACCGGCATCAACGCAGCAATGACATCGAGCGGCGCCGACGGCATCAAAACAAAGACGCGGTCAACGCCCTCGAATAGGGGCGCAATACTTGTGGGATCGCGGAAATCAAACCGCAGGATCTCCGCATCAGGGTGCGTCTGTCCGTCCAGAGCAGCCGCCTTCACGGTTTCGCCTTTCGCCACCAGTTCGGAGACGACCAGTTGGCCGATGGTTCCGGTAGCGCCGAGAACGAAAATGCTGTCTGCCTGAGGGGCTCCGTTAGAAAGTCAGATCCGGCCAGACGGCCGGCAAAAGACACAACGCCCCCAGCGTCGGGTTCCCTAGGGGCCGGCTTGGAGAGCCTTGGCAAGACGATCGATCTCGTGATCGGCGAAAACGCCGATGCCGTGCGCGGCAAGAAGCGCGGCGGTGACACCGGCTCCCGCGACCCGGCGACCTGAGAAGGTGCCGTCATAAATTTTCAGACTGCCGCAGGACGGGCTGCCGTCGATGAGAAGGGCATGAACGCAGCCGTTCCGGCGGGCAAGATCGAGCGCCGCTTCGGCGCCGGCAAGAAAGGCTGCGGTCACATCTTCGCCGGTCGCGGTCACGACGCGCGCGCGGCCCGCCAGAACATCATCGCCGGAACCGCCGGTAATTTCGGCGGCGGGCCTCGGCACGGCAAGCCCACCCACCAGTTCCGGACAGATCGGCACCAGCCGCCCTTCGGCCAGCCAGCGATCGAAACGCGGATCGGCGAGCAGCTTGCCGCTGCCGTCGTAACGGACCGGTCGGCCGAGCAGGCAGGCGGAGATCAGGATACGGTCCATCGGCCATCACCGGTCATATGAAAAGGGCGCCGCCCGTTTAGGAAGACGCCCTTTGTCTCGTTCTGGATAGCTGCCGTCAATCTTCCTCAGTGCGCATCAGGATCTCGCGCTTGCCGGCATGGTTGGGCGGACCGACCAGCCCTTCCTTTTCCATCCGCTCGATCAGCGAGGCCGCACGATTGTAGCCGATGCCGAGCCGGCGCTGGATGTAGCTGGTGGTGGCGCGCTTGTCGCGCAGCACCAGCGCCACCGCCTGATCATAAAGGTCGGCATTTTCGTCGACCGGGGAGGCATCGCCGCCACCGCTTTCTTCCTCGTCATCAGCCGTGATGGCCTCAAGATAATCGGGTGTTCCCTGCGTCTTGAGATGAGCGACGATCGCTTCCACCTCGCCGTCGGAGACAAACGGACCGTGGACGCGCTGAATGCGGCCGCCACCCTGCATGTAGAGCATATCGCCCTGACCGAGCAACTGTTCGGCGCCCTGTTCGCCGAGGATGGTGCGGCTGTCGATCTTCGATGTCACCTGGAAGGAAATGCGCGTCGGGAAATTGGCCTTGATGGTGCCGGTGATGACATCCACCGACGGCCGTTGCGTCGCCATGATGACGTGGATGCCGGCGGCACGCGCCATCTGGGCAAGCCGCTGGACCGCGCCTTCGATTTCCTTGCCGGCCACCATCATCAGGTCGGCCATCTCGTCGATGATGACGACGATGAACGGCAGCGGCTTGAGCTCCATCTCCTCGGTCTCGAAGATGGGCTCGCCGGT
>JAGSYV010000164.1 GCA_018262505.1 Pseudomonadota bacterium | reverse complement strand
GCCAATGGTACTCCGTCTTAAGACGCGGGAGAGTAGGTCGCTGCCAGGCCTGCAAAGCGCAAGAACAAAAGATACAAAACCACACGAACAAACCTCTTCGCTAAAACAAACCATCGAACACACAACATAAAGCCCTCGCAGGATCAAACCCGCGAGGGCTTTTCGCTGTCCGAAACATAGAGTCACCTAAATCGATGGGGAGCTAGAACAATCCAGAGCGCGGAGATGGCGGTTGAGATGTCTCAATGCTCAGCACGCCCTATATTCGTGACGTTGCCCCCAGGAATTATCCGGTTCGGAGTTCGTTTCCGGCGGTGGCTTTGTCCTGACGGACGGCGGTGTCGGGCGTCGGCGCAGAGCCTATTGTCTGGCGGAATGCCAGTGCCCGACAGGGTCGGAAGGTCGCCGCAAACGCAATAATCTTTCTTTATAACCCGCTGAAAAACCACTTATTTCCCGGCTCGACACGAGGGGTTGTTTTGACCGCATCACCTCAAGGTGATGCGGGTCGGTCGGCGTTTTCTCGGAACCGGCTCGTCTATCCCGCGTTTCATTTACGGTTCCCCGAACCGAAACTTTCATGAGACGTGAAGGGAGATTGCCATGAGCTCGACCACCGACAAGATCAAGGGCTACACCAACGAAGCCGTCGGCAAGGCCAAGCGGGCCGCCGGCAAGGCGCTTGACGATCCGGACCTGAAGGTCGAAGGCGACATTCAGGAAGCCAAGGGCGACGCCCAGAAGGCTGTCGGCAAGGGAAAAGAGGCCCTGAAGGACACCATCGACAAGCTTTGAGCGGCAACGTTCAAACATTCAAGGCGCTGTCGGTTTTAGCCGACCGGCGGCGCCTTTTGTCGACCTCGTGCCGTATAGGGCATGGCGGACGCTTCCTGCCTAGAGGACAGAAATGACGCAGAGAACCTTGCTGCAGGCATTCCACTGGTACTATCCCGGCGAAGGACGTCTCTGGCCCGATGTTGAGGAAAAGGCGGCTTCGCCGGTTGCAATGGGCATCACCGACGTCTGGCTGTCCCCGGTCTACAAGGGGAGCGCCGTCGGACTTTCGGTTGGCTATGACGTCTACGACCTGTTCGACGGGACCGCTGGTCGGCGCCATGCCGGAGCACGCCGTGACGCTGGTGGCCAACCATGACACCCAGCCGCTGCAATCCCTTGAAGCACCGGTCGAGCCTTGGTTCAAACCGCTCGCCTATGCCCTTATCCTGCTCAGGGAGCAGGGTGTCCCTTGCGTCTTCCACCCGGACCTCTACGGGGCGACCTATCCCGACAAGGGAGGCGATGGCGAGGACCATCAGATCGACATGCCGGCCATGACCTGCCTGCCGCGCTTCGTCGAGGCGCGGAAGCGGTTTGCCTACGGCCCGCAGACGGACATCTTCGATGAGCCAACCTGTATCGCCTTCATTTGCCACGGCACCGCTGAAGCGCCGGGCGCGTCGTTGTGATGACCAACGCGGGCGAGACGACCAAGGTCGTTGACCTTGGCCCCGAGATGGGCGGCATCACTCCCGGGATTTCCTGGGGCACCGGGATGACGAAGTCTCCACCGATGAGGCGGGGCGGGCAGGCTTTCCTACCAATGGCGGGAGTGTCAGCGGTTGGGGGCGTGCCGATGCCCTGGCCTGATCAACGCCAAGCCAGGCAACGCCTGAGGGCCTCGACAAGTTCGCTCGACAGAAGGGACATCAATTGACCTTAGAAACGCTCGCTCCAAACCCCATGGGAAGGATCGCTGCAGCCCTTGCTGCGGTTGCGCCGGTTGCTGTCGCCGCGATCATTGGCAACGCCGCTACGCTGCCGAGCATAACGCCGTGGTACGAAAGCCTCGTCAAGCCATCCTTCAATCTGCCCAATGGTGTCTTCGGCCCTGTCTGGACGGTCCTCTACATTCTGATGGCGTGGGCCTTCTTTCGGATACTGAGGAGTCCCGAAGGCACTGCGCGCCGCCGAGCCATTATCCTTTTCCTGGCGCAGATCACGCTCAATGCCGCTTGGTCCGTTGCTTTTTTTGGCTTCCATTCGCCAGCATTCGGCCTCGCTGTGATCCTGCTGCTGGTGACGCTCATCGCCACGACGATCCACGCTTTCCTTGCTGTCGATCGCATCGCCGGCGGAACTCTCGTTCCCTATCTTGGCTGGGTGGCGTTTGCCGCGCTACTTAACGCATCGATCTGGCGGTTGAACCCGTAGGTCCGACCAGGAACGGATCGAGTTAACAAAAGGCAGGGCCGCCTTCGACGTTCGCTGAAATAATCTGAAAATGGAGCGGGCGATGGGATTCGAACCCACGACCCTAACCTTGGCAAGGTTATGCTCTACCCCTGAGCTACACCCGCGCTCCGCTTTTCAGCGTGCTCCGTCGCCGGAGCGAGGCGGTATATCGCCCATGTCGGCGGCGAATGCAACAGCCTTTTTCGACTTTTTTCGCGACCGGCGTTTTTTTGCCGGGAAAATGGCGTGCGGATCTTGCCAAGGCTCGGATTTTCCAGCGGTTTTAGCTTGCACGATCTGCCGGTTCCTTGAAATATCGACCCGTTGCAGGGTGCCGCCTGCCTGCCCAAGAGGTTTGCCATGGTCGCAACGCGCGCCGATCTGTTCGTCTTTCTCGACCGTCTCGGGATAACCCACCGAACGATCGAACACCCGCCGCTGCCGACCGTCGAGGCGGCCATGGCCGTCTGGGGCGGCATGTCCGGCGGCTTTGCCAAGAACCTGTTCGTCAAGGACAAGAAGAGCCGGCTTTTTCTGATCACGCTCAGGAAGGATGCGGCGCTGGACCTCAAGCACGTCCAGGCGGTGATCGGCGCTTCGGGACGTGTCTCCTTCTGCACGGCTGATCAGCTGATGGAACATTTGGGCATTCTCCCCGGTTCGGTGACGCCGTTCGCGGTCCTCAACGATACCGCTGGCGTGGTGACCGTGGTGCTGGAAAAGGCCTTGCTGGAACTCGACCCGGTCCACGTGCATCCGCTCGAGAACACCGCCACCACGGCTGTGTCGGCCGAGCATCTGGTCGCCTTTCTGCGGGCCACCGGCCACGAGCCGCACGTCGTCGACCTGCCGCTTATCGCTTGAAGGGGCGGCTGTTAAACTTGGTCTTGCCGCCCTATATAGGGCGGATGGATTACCCACTGCCGTCCTCCTTTTTGGAGACCGGCGCCCAGCAGTCGAGTGAGAAGATGAGCAGCCCGACCTTCACCTTTGGCAACGGCTTTGTACCGCCTGGCGCCGCTCCGGCCCCGGCGGCCAACGACGTGATCGAGACGACCACCCGCGATTTCGCCCGCGATGTGCTTGATGCCTCGAAGGACAAGGCGGTGTTGGTGGACTTCTGGGCAGAATGGTGCGGCCCCTGCAAGCAACTGACGCCGATCCTCGAAAAGGCGGTGCGTGATACCAAGGGCAAGGTGCGGCTGGTCAAGATGAACATCGACGACCATCCTGAGGTGGCGGGCCAGCTTGGCATCCAGTCGATCCCGGCGGTCATCGCTTTCGTCAAGGGGCGGGCGGTCGACGGTTTCATGGGCGCGCAGCCGGATAGCCAGGTGCGGCAATTCATCGAGCGCGTCGCCGGCCCCATGGGGCCGACCGACCTGGAGAAGCTCGTTGCGGCCGGTCAGGAAGCGCTCGCTGCCGGCGATCCGCAGACGGCCGCCGATGCCTTCCTCGCCGCGCTCGACATGGAACCCGAGTCGCTGGTCGCGACTGCTGGCCTAGTGCGGGCGTTGACCGTCGCCGGACAGCTCGAAGATGCGCGGACCGTGCTCGCCCGCGTGCCGGACTTGAAAGCCGGCGATGCGGCCATCGCCGGCGCCCGCGCTGAGCTTGAACTGGCTGAACGTGCTGCCAGCGTCGGAGATACCGACGCGCTCTCCGCCGTCGTGGCCGCCAACCCCGCAGATCATCAGGCCCGGTTCGAGCTGGCGGAGGCGCTGGCTGCTCAGGGTGATCGGCAGGCGGCTGTCGATCATCTGATCGAGATCGTTCGCCGCGAACGCGCCTGGAACGAGGAAGCGGCCCGCAAGCAGCTGGTCAAGTTCTGTTCTCCTGATCCCGCGAAAGGCAATCGATGCAAGTCGGCAACGCAAGCTATGTTGGTCCCGCCGATCTCCCCGGCGAGTTGCCCCTCTTCCCGCTGAGGGGGGTGCTTCTGTTGCCGCGTGGCTTGCTGCCGCTCATCGTCTTCGAGCCGCGCTATCTTGCCATGGTCGACGCTGCACTCGCTGGCAATCGGCTGATCGGCATCATTCAGCCGCGGTTCGATGTCGAGGAAGGGGTCGAGGAGGGGGCCGCGCCACTTTGCGAGGTGGGTACCGTGGGGCGGATCACGGCCATCGCCGAGACCGGTGATGGCCGCTATCAGGTGACATTGACCGGCGTCTGCCGCTTCCGCCTGACGGGCGAGACTCCGGCCGATCTTCCTTACCGTGTCGGCCAGATTGTCTGTGACTTCCCGGCCGATTTCGAGCCGCGCACCGGCGAGGAAGAGGTGGATCGCGCCGCCTTTCTGGCGGTGTTCGAAGCCTATCTCGACGCCAACGAAATGGAAGCGGACTGGGACGCCGTGGAGAAGGCGTCGACCGAGGCGCTGATCAATACGCTGTCGATGATGAGTCCCTATGGAGCGGCCGAGAAGCAGGCCCTGCTCGAGGCGCCCGATCTCAAGACGCGAGCCGAGACCCTGATCGCCATTACCGAGATTACGCTGGCACGCGCCGGCAATGACGCGCCGACCAGCATCAACTGAGGAAATCGTCATGCAGGAGAACGACGGCCGGCGTACCGGCGAGGTCGATCCCAAGCTCTTGGAGATCCTCGTTTGCCCGCTCACCAAAGCGACGCTGGAGTGGCACTCCGAACGGCGCGAGCTGGTATCGCGGCCAGCCCGCCTTGCCTATCCGGTCCGCGACGGCGTGCCGATCATGCTGCCCGACGAGGCGCGGGCGCTCGATCCCGACGAATGAACGCCCGGCCTTTCTTGGTCATGGTTACGACGAAAGTCCGCAGGCTGTCCGGAGGCGCATTTCCGCGTCGGCATCTGCGCCGGTCAGACGGATGGTCTTGAGACGCGCCGTCGAGCCGGATACCACCGCTCCCGCCGATTTCGGCAGACCGGCAGCGGCGGCGATCAGCGCCGCCACGGCGGCGTTGGCCTTGCCGTCTTCCGGCACGGCCTTCACCCGCGCCGCCACCACCGTGCGACCATCCGACAGCGCCTTCGTACCATCAATGCGATCGCTGCCGCCGCGCGGCGTCAGGCGTACCTCGATGAGAAGGTTGGCACCGTCGCGACGGATTGGAGCGTCGGCCATCGTCCTAGAAGACGTAAGGGTAAACGTAGCGGATGATGATCTGCTCTAGCAGAATGATCCCGAACCACAATACCAGGAAGGACAGATCGAGCCCGCCGGTATTGGGCATGAAGCGGCGGATGGGGCGCAGCACCGGCTCGGTCATGGTGTAAAGGAAAGAAGCGATGGCTGACACTACCGAGTTACGCAGATTGACGACATTGAAGGCGATGAGCCAAGACATGATCGCCGAGGCGATCAGGATGTACATATAGAGATCGAGAACCTGGAGGAGAACGTAGAGGACGGCCTGCATGAATGGGTCTTTCGGTCACGGGTTTCCCGAGATGTAGCCATGGCGAGAGGGGGCCGCAAGGCTGCTTTATAGGCCGACCGCCCGCTGATCGCTTGGCTTGGTAAAAAACCAGAGGCCCGCCAGGGTCCGGATGACCTCGTCGGCTTCGGTGATCCGAGCTCGGACGGCAATTGTTCCCCGCTCGTGACGGCCGCCTCCTTCACTTTGCTTTCGCCGCGAAGAGCCGCGAAAGGCTTGACAGCCCCGGTCCCTCCCCCTAAAAGCGGCTCACCCGACGCCGGGTTCTCGGCTGAAAAGCCGTGCCGGATGGGGCTGTAGCTCAGATGGGAGAGCGCTGCAATCGCACTGCAGAGGTCAGGGGTTCGATTCCCCTCAGCTCCACCAATTCAATCGCGTATTTGCTGATTGCAAGGTGGTTTGGTCGTGCTGGCCGACAGTGATGTCGTTGAGCCAGACCATTTTCCCGACCTGAAGGCAGATTCTGACTGGCCGAAACTCTCGTCGATTTGGCGCGGTCAAATGGCGTTTCCGCGGTCCGATCAGTCGGGCACGACGAGGAGGCGCGTCGAATCCAACCCCAAGGCTCGCTACGAGCCGAGAATCGACGCTGACAGCTGGTTGCTGATCCCGCGACCAATTGTTTAGCGACGCACAGCGGCTTACCTGCTAAATGGAAAAGAGATCGATCTCATTGGTGTCAGATCGATCCCATAGTGCGCCGTGTCGTGTCGGCTGTCTGGGGAGGGCAGCCGATTGGGGAGAGACAATGGGCGAGTCTGACGGCGGCAGAGATGGCAAGGCAAGGAAGGCGGCGCGCCTCATCGAGGTCGCTCGCCTTGCCAATGTGTCGCGCGCAACGGCGGCCCGCGCCTTGGGTGGTTATGGCGTTGTGACGCAGGACACGCAGCGCAAGGTGGCCGAGGCCGCGCAAGCGCTCGACTATCGCGTCAACGATCTGGCGCGGTCGATGCGCTCAGGCAAGACGCTGACCATCGGCGTTGTCGTGGCCGATATTTCCAATTCGTTCACGCTGAACTCGATCCGGGGCATCATCGATGCGTCGGCAAGTGCCGGCTACCAGAGCCTTGTGCTCAACACCGATGGCGATGTGCAGCGGGAAAGGGAAGCCATAAGGGTGCTGCGCGAGAAGCGCGTCGACGGTTTGCTGGTTGTGCCGGCATCTCACCTGGAGGTTGATCATCTGGCAGGCGGGCGTGGTCATGGGGCGCCGGTCGTTCTGTTCGACCGGTTTATCGACGATCTGGCACTTGATTCGGTAATCACGGCCGACTTCGAAGCCTCGCGCGCTGCTATCAACCTGTTCGTCGATCATGGACATAGGCGCATCGGGCTCCTGCTCGGAACGGCCGCCCATCACGGACACCAGGCCGGCGAACCGCCAGATACCGTTTCGGCGGTGCGAGAGCGCGCGCGCGGCGCCATGGCCGGGTTTGCCGATGCCGGCCTTGCCGTGAATCCGGCTTGGGTTCGTTACGCCGGTTCCGTTGCGCCGATGGCGCTGGCCGCCGCCCGGCATCTGCTGGCGCAGTCTCCACGTCCGACCGCCATTCTGGCTGGCAATGAAGAAATGCTGCTGGGCGCTTTGGCGGCTGCGGAGGAGATCGATCTCACCATTGGCCGGGATCTGTCGCTGATCAGCTTTGACGATGCGCCCTGGCTGGCAGTGTTCCGACCACCACTATCGGTCGTCCAACGGCCGACTTACGAACTCGGGCGTCAAGCGGTGTCATTGTTGCTGTCGAAGGTTGGAGGGAATCGAAAGTCCGGCTCCATTGTCCTCCCTGCAACGCTAGTCAATAGGGCTTCTGTAGCACGCATTGGCTCCTGAGAAGAAATACAAAATTTCTGAATTGCCTCTTGTCTAGGTAATAGTCTAGGCAATGCATGAGCTTATGCTTTATGTATATTGTGAATATTCGCCAGATTTGAAATTTTTTATTGACGAAAGCTGGTGCGCGTCGTAATTGAAACCATGCGGTGCATGGAGGTGCCCGTCATCGGTCGCATTGGAGGACCGTCGCGTTTGCGACGGTTTTGCGCCGCATTTATCGTTCGGGAGGATCGACATGAAGAAGCTTGTAACCGTCTGCGTCGCAGCTCTGTGCTTGGGCGTCTCGCTCGCACACGCCGCCGACAAGAAGTTCACCGTTGCCGGCATCGTCTTCCAGGAAGACCAGTTCATGAAGTCGACGCTGCTCGGCATGAAACAGGTTGCCGACAAGGAAGGCGTCAATCTTCTGACGTCCAACACGTCGAACCAGATTTCCAAGGAAGTTCAGGTCGTCAACACCTACACCGCTCGTGGCGTCGACGCGATCGTCATCACCTACCTCGATCCGGCTGCCGCTTCCATTCCGGCTGTGAAGGCCGCGGCCGACAAGGGCATCAAGATCGTGTCCTTCAACAACACGTTGGCCGCCGACTTCCCGGTTTCGACCGTGCAGTCCGACAACGGCCTGCTTGGTGCCGGTTCGGGTAAGGCCGCGGCCGAGTACATCAAGACGCATTACGCCGGCAAGAAGGAAATCAAGGTCGGCATCATCAACTACAAGGCTCAGCTGCCGCCGGAGAGCAACGCGCGTCAGGATGGATTCTGGGGCGAGATCAAGGATATCCCGGGCGTGAAGCTGGTTGCCGAAGCGTCTTCGCCGGTGGCTGAGGAAGCCATCAAGAAGGCAGCCGACATCATCACCGCCAATCCCGACCTCGACATGTTCTTTGCCTGCAACAACGGCGGCACGATCGGCGCGGTTCTGGCGGTCAAGAATTCCGGCAAGAAGATCCCGGTGTTCGGCATCGACCTCGACAAGCAGATGGTCGGCTTCCTGAAGTCGAAGGACGATATCCTGCAGGCTTCCACGGCTCAGGATCCGGTCAAGATTGGCGCTCTCGCCATGGAAAATGCCGTCAAGGCGCTCAAGAACGAGCCGGTCGAGAAGAAGATCATCGTTCCCGGCCTGACGCTGACCCGTACCGACCCGGCGGCGATCGCCGAGTATGCCAAGACCGTCAAGTAACACCAGCACGAGGCACGGGGCTCGCCATTGGCGAACTCCGTGTTTCGTTCAGCACGGGCGCGCCGGCCGGTGACGATCGGCGCTTTTGCAAAGCCTTGGCTTCTGAGGCTCAAAGCAGAACTCTCACGCAAGTCGTGGTCGGTCTTGGCGCGCCGTTTTTCGGTGCCGATCAACCCGCGCAACGCGAAGCCCCAGGCGTTCTTGTTGTCGACCGGTTGCGCTTCGTGGCGCGCTTGCTGGCAGCAATTGGTTTCGCTGAGGGCCGTCCAACAGGAATGCAAGGATCGCACGAATGGCATCGGCAAAGCTCGAAATCAGAAATCTGACGAAGGCTTACCCCGGCGTTGTCGCCCTCGACGATTTCTCGGCCAGCTTCGAAGGGGGTAAGGTTTACGCTCTCCTGGGCAAGAACGGTTCGGGCAAGAGCACCTTCGTCAAATGCCTGGCGGGGGCCGTCACGCCGACATCCGGCGAGATCCTGATCGATGGGCAGACAATAACCTTCAACGGGCCGGCCGATGCCAACGCCGCCGGCATCGCCGTGGTCTATCAGGAACTCAGTCTGATCCTGGATTTCACGGTCGCCGAAAACGTCATGCTCGGCCGCTTTGCGACCGGCGGCCCTGGCAATATCAAGATCGACTGGAAAGAGACCAACACCGCTGCCGAGAAGATCCTGAAGGAGCTCAGGATCGATATTCCGGTGACGCGCAAGGTGTCGGAGCTGTCGGTCGGTCAGCGCCAGGTCATCGAAATTGCCAAGGCCATGTCGCTCCATCCGCGGGTTCTGCTGCTCGACGAGCCGACCTCGGCGTTGGCGCGCCATGAGATCAACAGCCTCATGGAAGTGGTGCGAACGCTCAAGAATCAAGGCGTCATCATCATCTTCATCACCCATAAGCTCAATGAAATCCGCGGTATCGCCGACTATGTCACTGTCCTGCGCGACAGTCGGCATGTCGGCTCGGTGCCGATCGGCGTCGCCACTCCCAAGGTGATCGTTGATATGATGTTCGGCGAAACGGTGCTGCAGGCGCGCCCTGACGACCTCAGGATCGGCGAAGCGGTCAGCCTCAAGGTCTCCGGGCTGACGCGACACGACAAGTTCGAGGATGTCAGCTTTGACGTCCACGCCGGTGAGATCGTCGGCATCGCCGGCATGCTCGGCGCTGGCCGCAGCGAATTGTTGCGCGGCATTTTCGGTGCCGATCGGATCGACGGCGGTTCGGTGGTCATCAACGGAACGGAGGTTCGCAGGCCGACCATTCCGCTGATGAAGAAGCTTGGGCTCGCCATGACCATGGAGAACCGCAAGGAGGAGGGGCTCATCCAGATCATGTCGGTCGAGGACAACCTCTGCCTTGCCAGCCTTCAGGAGATTTCGCATCGCGGATTGATCAGCCACTTCCTGCAGGCGCCCGTCGCCGCGAAATGGGTGAAGCAGCTGCACATCAAGGTGTCGGATCCTTCCCACGAGGTTCAGTCGCTTTCGGGCGGCAACCAACAGAAGGTCGTGGTTGGCAACTGGCTCAACACCGATCCCAAGGTGGTGTTTTTCGACGAGCCGACGCGCGGCATCGACATTGTCGCCAAGCAGCAGATCTTCCAGATCATGTGGGACCTTTCCCGCAAGGGGCTCAGCGTCGTCTTCGTTTCATCTGAACTCGAAGAACTGCTCGAGGTTTGCCACCGCATCCTGATCATGGAGGCCGGCCGCATCATCGGCGAGGTCGCATCACCCGAGACGACGGGAATCGAAGACCTCTACGCCATGTGCATGGGCGAAAGCGCCCAATAGACCGCCCGATCGCAACCATTTGCTCGTTTATAAGGGTTTCCGTTATGTCCACCCTGGCAACGCGCCGCTCCAACTTTCGTGTCTCCGACTTCGTCCTCGAACTCATCCTGCTTGTGATCGTCGTGTTGCTGGCCTTCTCGGCACCGGGGTTCGCCTCGTGGGATAATTTCATGAATATCCTGCGTAGCGCGGCAACGACAGGCGTCATCGCCTTCGGCATGACATTCGTCATCATTCTCGGCGAGATCGATCTATCGGTCGGCTCAGCTGTGGCATTCTTCGGTTGTCTGTTGGCGCTGATCACCGAATCCATGGGGGACGCGGGCTATTCCGTTGAGTTCGCTATTGCCCTGGGAACGGTCGCTTGCCTTGTGGTGGCGATATGTGCCGGCATGTTCACCGGCTGGATCCGTCACCGGCTGGCGGTGCCGACCTTCATCACCACGCTGGCCTGGATGGCGGCGTTCCGCGGCGGTGCCTATCTGCTGACCGGCTCGTTCCCGATCACGCCTTATCCTGACTGGTTCTTCTTTTTCGGGGCTGGTTTCATTGGCGGCATCCCGTTCCAGGCCGTCGTGTTCCTGATTGTTTTCGCGCTGACCTGGTTCATTTCGAAATACACCGTGTTCGGAAAGTCGGTTTACGCCATCGGCGGCAATGCCGAGGCGGCGCGCCTCTCCGGTATCAACGTCGCCAAGGTGCGTATGGCCGTGATGGCTCTGACCTCGGTACTCGCCGTCATCGCCGGCATCATGGTGTCGAGCCAGATCCAGGCCGGCAATCCGACTGTGGGTGTGTCCTGGGAATTCACGGTGATTTCCGCCTGCGTCATCGGTGGCGTCAGTTTGATGGGCGGCAAGGGCCGTATCTGGGGCACCTTTGTTGGTGTGCTGTTCCTGGAGATCATTCTCAATGGCATGACGCTGCTGAACATCGACGAATATTGGCAGTACGTGGCACGTGCTCTGCTGATCCTCGGCGCGGTGCTGATCTACCAGTTGCAGGCTGTGTCGAGAACCACGCGCTGACGATCGCGAACGCCGGTATCCGGCCAATCGGCCGGTCTGCGATCTGGTTGGTCATGTGCGGCAGGCAACCGGACTGGAGGGTACGGTGGGCATCGGCTTGCCGGGCAGTCCCAATCCTCTGACCGGCCTCATTCGCAACTCCAACGCCTGGTGGCTGAATGGTCAGCCGCTCGGCCGCGACTTGGAGGCAGCGCTTGGCCAGCCGGTGCGGATCGCCAACGACGGCAATTGTCTGGCGGTGTCGGAAGCCATTGATGGCGCTGGAGCCGGGGCCCACATCGTACATGGCATCATTCTCGGCACCGGACACGGTTCGGGCATTGCCATAGACGGCAAGAGCCATAACGGGCACCAGGGTCTTGCCGGTGAGATCGGCCACTATTCACTGCCGTGGCCGAAAGAGGGGGAGTATCCCGGCCCCCAGTGCTGGTGTGGCCGGCAGGGCTGCCTGGAAATGTTCTGCTCGGGCACCGGCTTCGAGCTGGACTATTGCATGGCGACGGGCGTCGAGCGCAAGGCCGTGGAGGTCATCGATCTCAAGCGGGCGGGCGATCCGGCAGCTGGCGCAACTTACCGCCGCTATGTCGATCGCCTCGCGAGGTCGCTCGCACTGATCATCGATATTATCGACCCCGACGTGTTCGTGCTCGGCGGCGGCATGAGCAACGTCGATGAGCTCTATGACGATGTGCCGCGACTTCTCAGGGAGCGAACCAACCTTTTTGCGGGAAACGGCAAGCTGGTCTTTTCCGACAGCGTCGAGACGCCGATCCGCAAGGCCAAGCATGGCGACAGCTCGGGCGTTCGAGGCGCTGCCTTGCTCTGGCGAGACACTGACGGCGCTTGATAACGCGCCGAGGCGGACATCGAGAGGGCCAGCTTGCCGATTTGCAGAGCCGCGTGCCCTTGATCGGGCTCGTAAATTCTCCATATTGACCTGGGGTCTATCGGCCCGCCCGTGAGGTGAGTCATTCCCTGAAAATCCAGCCCTGACGGAGGCCTTGCATGCCACACGACACGTCCCTCATTTCGACGATCGTCGGCGGCCTGGTTCTGGCTTTCATTTTCGGCACCATTGCCAATCGCTTCCGTCTGCCACCGCTCGTCGGCTATCTCGTCGCCGGCATGCTGGTCGGGCCGCACACGCCGGGCTTTGTCGCCGATCAGCAACTGGCGCCGCAACTGGCCGAACTCGGCGTCATCCTGCTGATGTTCGGCGTCGGTCTGCATTTTGCGCTGAAAGACCTCCTGTCGGTTCGCTTCATCGCCGTACCGGGCGCCATCGGCCAGATTGCCATCGCCACGCTGCTTGGCTGGGGGCTTGGCCACAGCATGGGCTGGTCGAACGGCGGCAGCGTGGTGTTCGGCATTGCGCTCTCCGTCGCCTCGACGGTGGTGCTCCTGAAGGCGCTGCAGGAGCGGCGCCTTGTCGATAGCGAGCGCGGCAAGATCGCCGTCGGCTGGCTGATCGTCGAAGATCTCGCCATGGTGCTGGTGCTGGTGCTGATTCCGGCGGCGGCCAGCGTGGCCAATGGCGGCGCCAGCGCCTATTCCGATCCGCTTGCCGCCGTGGCCAGCCGTCTGGTCGGCATCGATCTCGGGATCGGTGGTGTCGTGGCGGCAACGCTGATCAAGGTCGCCATCTTCGTTGCGCTGATGCTGGTGGTCGGCCGACGCCTTATCCCGGCCATTCTGCACCGCATTGCCCATACCGGCTCGCGCGAACTGTTCCGACTCGGCGTGCTGGCCATTGCGCTGGGCGTTGCCTTCGGCGCGGCGGAACTGTTCGGCGCCTCGCTTGCCCTCGGCGCCTTCTTCGCCGGCATGGTGCTGTCCGAGAGTGAACTCAGCCACCGGGCCGCCCAGGAAAGCCTGCCCCTGCGCGATGCTTTTTCCGTGCTGTTCTTCGTTTCGGTCGGCATGCTGTTCGACCCGAATATCCTGATCAATCAGCCGCTTGTTCTGCTTGCCACGCTGGCCATCATTCTCATCGGCAAGACGGTGGCGGCTTTCGTCATTGTGCTGATCTTCCGCCGGCCGGTGAAGACGGCGCTGACCATTTCGGCCAGTCTGGCTCAGATCGGCGAGTTTTCCTTCATCCTGGCCGAAATGGGTGTCGGTCTCGGCGTTCTGCCGGCGGAGGGGCGCGACCTCATCCTGGCCGGCGCCCTGATCTCCATCATTCTCAATCCGCTGATGTTCAAGCTTGCCGACCGGCTGCGTCCCGTTCTCGAGGCGCGGCTGGAGCCGGGATCCAAGGCCGAAGCACCAGTCGCGACCGTCGAGGCCGAGACGCCACTCTCCGCCACCGGCAGCGCCGAGGGTGATGACGAGGCGGCCAAACCCACGGCACTCGCCGGTCATCTCGTGGTGATCGGCTATGGTCGGGTTGGCAGCGTCGTCGTCGACGAGTTCGTCAGCCGCGGCGCTCCGCTGCTGGTGATCGAGGATGCCGAAGATCGGGTGCGGCAGTCACGCGCCAAGAGCATCGAGACCATTGTCGGCAATGCCGCCGACGGCCGTGTGTTGGCGCTTGCCGGCCTTGAGCGGGCGCAAGCATTGCTGGTTGCCATCCCCAACGACTTCGAGGCCGGACAGACCGTCGAGCAGGCACGCCAGATCAACCCGGGCCTTCTTGTCGTTGCCCGAGCTCACTCTGACGAAGAGGTGGAGTACCTGTTGCGTCACGGTGCCAGCAAGGTCATCATGGGCGAGCGCGAGATCGCGCTTGGCATGCTGAAGATGCTGGATGGTCTGCCACCCACTTCGTCGGACGCCGCCGATGGCGTGTCGCTTGATGTGACGGCGCCAACCGAGACCGAAGAAGGAAAACCCGCCGCGTGACCTCCGGAGCCGTGACAATCCCTTTCTCTGAGCGCCGTATGACGGCGCCGAGGGCGGCTGTTGCGTTTCTGTCGGCACTCCTCTTCGTTCTTGTTCTGCATCTCGGACTTGGCGCCGACATTGGTTCTTCGCTGTCGACTAATCTGGGCGCCAGCGATCATGCCGTCCTCCGGCATTCAGTTCTCGTCCGCGACGGACTAAGGCCGATCGTTGCTGCCGAGCACGGCGACCGGACCTCGGCGCCGCCGCCACAATCGCCGGCAGCGCTTGTCGTCGTTGCCGTCGTCGTCGCGCGTTCTTCCATTTTCCTCGGTTTGCGCGCCGTTGCCGAGACCCTTCTCGGTCACCGCCATTCCGCGGCCCATCGGCCGCGTGCGCCGCCCATCGCCGCCTGATTTTTCCGAACCCGAAATCAGGATTTGCGACCGCTCGCCTCCAACGAGGCGCGGCGATGTCGCCCGGCATGGACAATCCAATGAAAACTTCCCGCTGGCTGGTGGCGCTCTATTCGGCCATCATCGCCCTCGGCATCATCGTCACGCTTCCGAACGTGGTGCCTCAATCCATCCTCGACAATTTCCCCTCCTGGCTGCCACGTGACAGGGTGTCGCTCGGCCTCGACCTCCGAGGCGGCTCGCATCTCGTGCTGGAAGTGGATGCCGCCGACCTTGTGAAGGAGCGGTTGCAGACGCTGACCCAGGATGCCCGCCGCGTGCTGCGCGAGGCAAAGATCGGCACCGCGT
This sequence comes from Pseudomonadota bacterium, assembly GCA_018262505.1. Taxonomy (GTDB): domain Bacteria; phylum Pseudomonadota; class Alphaproteobacteria; order Rhizobiales; family Pleomorphomonadaceae; genus Pleomorphomonas. The sequence goes on along the minus strand of JAGSYV010000164.1, from coordinate 2,066 downwards.
CGATCCGCCGCGCCGGCAATACCGTCGTTGTCGGCCTCGACGATCCGGCGCTGACGGCCCGCGCCGCACAAGACCTCGGCAAGCTGGCCTCGTCGGTCGGCAACCCCGGTCTCGGCATGACCGCCAGCGATCTCGACATTCGCCAAGGCAGTGGCACGGTAACGCTGGCCCTCACCGAAGCCGGCCTTACCGATCGCACGGCGGCGGCCATCGAGCAGAGCCTGGAAATCATCCGCCAGCGCATCGACCAAGTGGGCGTTGCCGAGCCGACCATCCAACGGGTAGGCAGCGACCGCATCCTGGTGCAGTTGCCTGGCGTTCAGGACCCGGCGCGCATCCGCGAGCTGCTCGGCTCGACAGCCAAGATGAGCTTCCACTTGCTGTCCGACACGGCGACGGCCGATCTGGTGCCGCCGGGCGTCAGCATGCTTCGCGACGACAAAGGCCGGGTCTATCCTGTCGAGGACCGGGTCGAGCTGTCGGGCGATCGGCTCACCGACGCGCGTGTCGGCTTTGATCAGACGACCAATGAGCCGATCGTCTCCTTCCGCTTCGATTCGGCTGGTGCCTCGCGCTTTGCTGACATCACACGCGCCAATGTCGGCCGGCCCTTCGCTATCGTGCTCGATGACAAGGTGCTGAGCGCGCCGGTGATCCGCGAGCCGATCACCGCTGGCTCCGGCCAAATCTCCGGTAGCTTCTCGGTGGAGAGCGCGACCGATCTCGCGGCCATGCTGAGGGCCGGCGCGCTACCGGCCAAGCTGACAGTGATCGAGGAGCGCACCGTCGGTGCCGACCTCGGCGCCGACGCCATCAAGATGGGCGTTGTCACCGGCCTTGTTGGATTTGCGCTGGTGTTCGGCTTCATGCTGGTGCTCTACGGCGCCTGGGGGCTGCTCGCCAATCTGGCGCTCGCCCTCAACGTCATTCTGACCTTCGCCGGCCTGACGCTGCTCGGGGCGACCTTGACGCTGCCGGGCATCGCCGGCATCGTGCTCGGCATCGGCCTTGCGGTCGACGCCAACGTGCTGATCAACGAGCGCATCCGAGAGGAGTCGCGCAAGGGCCTCAGCGCCATCGCCGCGCTGGACGCCGGCTTCAAGCGCGCCTACTCGACCATTGTCGACGGCAACGTCACGGCATTGATCGCCTCGGTGTTGCTGTTCTGGTTCGGCTCTGGCCCGGTGCGCGGCTTTGCCGTCACCATGGGTATCGGGCTCGCCATTTCCATGTTCACCGCCGTCTCGGTGGTGCGTGTGCTGATGCTGGCGATCGTCCGGCGCAAGAAGCTCAAGACGATGAACATCCGGCCGCTGTTTCCGGTCAAGCTGATCCCCGACGGCACGGTCATTCCCTTCATGCGGGCCCGCTTCTTCGGCATCGGCTTCTCGGCCTTCCTGTCGCTCGCCTCGATCGGCCTGTTCATCTACCCAGGCCTCAACTACGGCGTCGACTTCCGCGGCGGCATCCAGTTGCAGGTGGAAACGGCGGGGCCCGCCGACCTCGCAGCCTTCCGTTCCGGCCTCGATGGTCTGGGCCTCGGCGAGGTGGCCTTGCAGGCTTTCGGCGACGACAATCACCTGCTCGTCCGCGTCGAGCGGCAGGCGGGTGGCGAAGAGGCGCAGACGGTGGCCGTCGAGCAGCTCAGGCAGGAGGTGACGAAGATCGATGCCTCGGCCAAGGTGATCGGCACCGAAGTGGTCGGTCCCAAAGTGTCGGGTGAACTTGCCACGGCCGGCGTGCTCGCGGTGCTGTTCGCCAGCCTCGCCATGCTGGTCTACATCTGGGTGCGCTTCGAGTGGCCTTTTGCCGTCGGCGCCATCGCCACGCTCGTGCTCGACGTGACCAAGACCGTCGGCTTCTTCGCGTTGACCGGGCTCGACTTCAACCTGACGGCCATTGCCGCCCTGCTGACGCTGGTCGGCTATTCGGTCAACGACAAGGTGGTGGTCTATGACCGCATGCGCGAAAACATGCGGCTCTACAAACAGATGCCGTTGCGCGAGCTGATCGACAAGTCGATCAACGAGACGCTGGCGCGCAGCCTCTACACCTCGGTCACGGCT
>JAGSYV010000163.1 GCA_018262505.1 Pseudomonadota bacterium | reverse complement strand
ACCGCGAAGAGAAGCGAGTGTCCCACGGAGCGAATGACACCGGTGATGAGATCAGAAGGAGCAGCTTGACTTCAAACACCCCAATCAGAGAAGCGCTCCGAAAACACCGGGGTTCATCATAGCCCTGATATGCGTCTTTGGACTCGCTACATTTGGATCGTTGTTTGTTCAGTACGTAATGAGCGCCTTCGGTACGCAATATCTGCCGGCACCAACGTACATGGAAGACTCAAGATACTACGCGATGGCGAGCGCGGTGTTTTGCTTGCTCGCGGGCTTCAGTCTCGTTGCGAACATGCCCTTCGACGAAACAAAAGACAGCGGAGCCGGACGCCTGCTTTCTTTGATCGTATCTATTCTCATTTTTGGCATTGCCGGGCATCAACTCGTGACGACAAAAATCCCGATGGCAGCGGCGCTGCTCTCTGGCAAAATTGTCGACATAAATTACACGGTTGAATCCCCTGATTACATAAAGACCAAGTTTTTCAACTCGCCCATATCTCTAGCCGATATGCCTACCTATAATAATGTTCTATGCGACTTGCCTGCCGAATTCCGGCAACAGCTTCACCCCGGCTCCGAAATCGTCGTCACCGGGCGCGGAACCTCATGGGGCCTGTTCGTGAGAAGCGCCCGCGTGCGTTGAGCCACCTCGGTGATGACGCGCCGCCCCTCCATCGCCGCTGAAAGGGGGATCTGCTCATGCAGATAGCTTTCGAGGTCGTGTCGCTCCATCTCGGCCTGCCAAGGGAAGCGCATCAAGCCGCAATCGAGCAGGACGCTTTTCCAGGGCAGGCTAACCCAACACCTGCCGGAGCAAAAGGCGTGGAGCGATTGACAATTCCCTCCCACGCGCTAACCTTACCCCATGAACCCGATGCTCTCCCTTTCGACGTCCTCGACCACCGCCGCGCGGTGGTTGGTTGCGTCATGAGCTAGAGCTGCTTCAGACGAGACCGATCAACCCGCCGGATGCGAGCGGGTTTTTTTGTGCCTGCTCCGTCCCACGTCATGGAGGACGACAGCATGCAGGACCAGCGCATCGAAGCCGCGTTATCGGCGGCCCAGAAATGCCTTGCCACGCGCTTCAAGGGAGCATCGCACCTGTTTGTCGCGGGCTCGATCATGCGTGGCGATGGCAACGCCTTCTCCGACATCGACCTGGTCGTCATCTATCCGAAGCTCAAGCGCGCATGGCGAGAGTCCTTCGTGCTTGACGGCTTTCCCATAGAGGCCTTCGTGCAAGATCCCGAGACGCTCGCCTACTTCCTGAAAAACGACGCGGAGCGCGGCGTCCCCGTCATGGTCCACATGGTCGCGAATGGGGTGATCCTCGGCGACACCCTGGACGATGCCACCACCATGCAGCAACGGGCGAGGCAAGTCCTTGCCGCCGGTCCGAAGCCGCTCGGCGGAGCCCCGTATGACACCCTGCGATACATCCTGAGCGATCTGGCCGATGACCTTCGCGCCGAACGGCCGGACAACGAGGTCGCCGCCATCGCGGCGCGGCTCTATCCCCACCTGATCGACCTCATGCTGCTCGGGCGCAATCAGTGGACCGGGAACGGAAAATGGGGGCCGCGCCTGTTGCAGCGGTTCGACCCGCAACTGGCGGAGATCGCGGCCGAAGCGTTCAGAGACGCCGTGCAAGGCAACGCGGCCGCGCTCCTGTCGCTGACGGATCGGGAACTGGCCCGTCACGGCGGCAGCTACTTCGATGGCTACCGGTCCGACGCGGGCGAGGACGCGCGGATTTCGTCCGGGACGTAGCGTCCCGGTCGCCCCCACCCCACCTCCCCCATTGACGGCAGCACGTTTCATCACGATACGGGTCGGGACGAACATCATGGCGGGCACCGCCACACATTCTACAGGAGCCAATTGTGAGCCAACCGACCGTAGCCGACGCAATCGAGCGGGTTTACGCTTCCCTGCAGGCGGATAATGCCGATCTCGACCTGCATATCGCCGCACTCAAGGCAGCGCTGGCGCAGGAGGGCGTGAAGGAAGCCGTGTTCGATCCGGCTCGGCTCCCGCATGGCAACCGCTCTGGCCGGAAGCTGATGCAGGCTTATTTCCGGCAGCGCGGGGTGACGGTGAAGTTTTCGGGCGCCTGAGGGCTTCCCCGGAAATAGCTCCACCGCCGGTATGGCGCGGCCGTTCCGCCACCACTCGCCTTGGTGGCACATCACCCGGCAGGCGTGTTATGCCTTGCAGGAGGATGGGGCGTGGCTCAGCGTGTGGCAATGAACCAAGGCGTCGAATTTCGGGTGAAGCGCGGGATCGTCCCGGTTGCGGTCGGCCTTCCCTGCGTAGTGCTATTCGCGCTTCTTTTCCTGCCATACAGTTTCGCGCCGCATCACTCACAGTTCTTCCCGTCTCCGATTTACGTCGAGAGCGTGAAGTACTTCGCGATGTTGACCGCAGCACTCTGCGCGATGCTCGGGGTCGCGTTGGCGGTCTATATGCCATTCAATCAGTGGAGGAGGCTTACCTGGCTAGAACACCTCCTGAATATTGTTATGGTGCCAATCGCCTTCGCGGCATTCGGCCACTTGTTCGTAACCACGACAATTCCGCTCGACGTGGCGCTCCTGTGGGGCGAAGAGACGAGCATGACGTTCGCGGTGGCGTCGCTGGAGCATACCGACGGAAAGTCGTGCAAGACCTCGATACGTCTTGCCGGAATGCCGACGCTCAACAACACGCTATGCAACCTTCCTCAGAGCTTCCAGCAGCAACTGACAATCGGCTCCGAGATCGTCATTACCGGGCGCGGAACGCATATGGGCCTGTTCGCTGAGAACACCCGCCTGCGGTGAGCACGGGAAGCGAGAGCAAGCGATGGCCGTCGTGCACCCCACCACGCCTAGTATCGCTGAGCGCCGTCCCGTTCTTCCCTCAAAAACGCCACGAACCGCCCCCTGAACGCGCCCACCGCCTCGCCCTCGCACGTCAGCCGCGCCTCGATTTCGATACGCGCCCGCTTCCGTCTCTCCAGCATCTTGAGAAACCCCGGCCAATCGGCTGCTGCGCCTATCACCCCCGTTGCGACGAACTCCCCCCGCATCGGCCTCTCATAGTCCATCGTGTTGGATTGAATGACGATCTCGGACGGCAGTCCGGCGCGGAGCAGGCGGACATGCAGCGTGGACCAGGCCGCAAGGATCGACAGCGCCGAGGCGCTGCCGCCGAACACGGTGCTCTTGTGATTGATGTTGGGCGCGAGAGGGGCCGCCAGAGTGACGGACTCCTCGGTGACGGAATGCACCGACACCCCCATCGCCGCGGAAAGGGGGATCTGCTCGTGCAGATAGCTTTCCAGATCGTCTTGTTCCATCTCGACCTGCCAACGGGAAGTGCATCAAGCCCCCTGTCGAGCAGGACGCCGGGGCAAGCTACCCCAACGTCCTCCCCGGGGCAAAAGGTGGGGTATCGCACCGTCCGTTGCCGGTGCCGTGGCGCGGCCCGTCACCCTGCCCGCGCCGCCTCCCTCAGCACCCCCGGCACGATCGCCTCCGCCGTCCAGGCGCCGGATATGAACGCCGCTTCGGCGCCGGGGCCGATGTTGGCCGATCCGGCAACGTAGAGTCCCGGCAGCGGCGTCTGGGTTCCCTTGAGGCGATCGGCACGCGCGAGGCCGTAGATGGCGCCGCCGCTTGCCCGGTCGTAGCGGGCGAAGGTGACCGGCGAGGCGTCTTCCCTGAGCACGATGTGGTCGGTGAGGCCCGGCACCAGCCGGCTGGCGGCGGCGATCATCCGGTCGCCGACGGCCGCCTTGCGGTCGATGTAGGCGTTGCTGGCGCGCAACGCCTCGAAGTCGGGATCGCTGGCATCCGTGCCGGCAAACCAAGTCGTCGCCTCGCTCTGCGGGATGAGGGTGAGCAGCGTCAGCGTGCCGTAGCCTTCCGGCGCGCCGGTCGGGTCGGCCACCGTCGCCGAGATCACGCCGACGGCCAGGCCATCCTCGCCGACGACCCGGCTCATCGCCGCGATATCGGGCTGCATGTCCAGGCCGAGATGGATCATGAAGGCCGAGGCGGCCGGCTCGGCCTCAAGCATGCGACGCCGGAAGTCGTCGGGCAGCGCCCCTTTGGGCAGCAGCTTCAGGCAGGTCGCCTTGAGATCGGCGTTGGAAATCACCGCCCGCGCCTTGATGCGGCGGCCGTCCTGAAGTTCGATGCCGGCGGCGCGACCGGCCTCGACCAGGATGGAACGGACCGGCGCGCGCAGCAGCACCTCGCCGCCCCGCTGGCGGATGGCGTCGGCCAGCGCCTCGGACACACTGCCCGAACCGCCCTTCGGATAGAAGCCGCCGTAAAAATAGTAGCCGAAGATCGGCGCCATGTTGCCCACCGTCAGTTCGCCGGCCTTGTCGGTGAGATAGCCGGTGAGGCCGCTTAGCACCCGGCGGGCGCCCTCATCGGGAACGAAGGTGGCGAGCAACTCGCCAAACGGCTTGTTCATCCAGGCCATGGCGGTGGGGTTGTCGCGCTGGAAGGCCAGCATGGCCGACACGGTTTGCGGCGGCATCGGCACCGAACAATGGCCCTTGCCGAGGGTCCGCATCTCCTCGCCCACCTTGCGCATGGTGTCGAACACCGCCGCGATGCCCTCAGCGCTGTCGGGAAACTGCTCGCCGAGCTGGCGCACATAGTCCCGCCAATCCTGAGGCACCGGAACGGACACGCCGTCGCGCCAGTTGGCATGGCCGATGCGGATCCAATCGAGCCGGATGCCCAGCCGGGTGAGCAGGCCGGTGATCGCCCCGCCGTCGCGCACGCCGGAAAAGTCGTGCAAGCCGCCGTCGAAGCGGAAGGCGCGCACGGCGCCGGCATGCCGAACCTTGCGGATCCAGTGCTGGCAATAGCCGCCGGGGACGACATGCTGTTCGGCGACGATGACCTTCAGCCCGGCATCGGCGAGCAGCGCGGCGGACACCAGCCCGCCGAGGCCGCCGCCGACGACGGCGACATCATATTCGCCGGGCTGTTTGCCCTCGAAGGTCGGGCGCGGCCATTCGGGATGCTGGCGGGCGGCGATCATCCGCCCGACGATCAGCCGGATCATCACTTTCGGCCCCCAGAGGCTGAGGGCGATGCCGGCCACCACGATCGCCGTCACCCACCAGCCGCCGACATGTCCCCAGGAGAGCGCCGCGAGGGCCAGGAACAGCACGGTCCAGAAAGCGGACAGGATGGCGTTGATGGCGTGGAACTCCGGGCTTCCGGCGGCGTGCGGATACTCGGCCGCCGAATAGTCCGACGTCCAGGGCCGTCCCCTTGCCGCAACGTAGAGGCCGGCCAGCCCCTGCCCCAGGAGTTGCAAGGCCACCGCCCGGTCGGTGAGGTCATAGCCGAGGTGGGTGACAGCCGCCGTTCCGAACAGGGTCAGCAGCAGCGCCGTTTCGAGTGGGCGGCTCAGGCCGCGCGAGACGTTCCAGGCGACGAGGACGGTGGAGATGACCGCCGCGATGTCGAGCGCCGCCAGACGATAGCCGAGCGCCGTCAGAATGCCGAAGACGATGGCCGGCAGAAAGGCCAGCTTGATCAGGAGAACCGTTTTCATGAAGGATCGCTCGTAACGATTGGTACTATATGGTACCAAGGCTATAGCACCATCTGGTACCCATTGGTACCAAAAAATCGAGAGGCAGCGGAACAACCGTGACAAGCGATGACAAACGACGGGCGACCATCCTGCAGGCCGCGGCTCAGGTGTTTGCCACAAAGGGCTTTTCCGGCGCGACCACGGCGGAAATCGCCAAGCTGGCCCACGTCTCCAAGCGCGATCTCTACGATCATTTTTCCAACAAGGAGGGGCTGCTGTCGGCCATGGTGCGCAGCTACTCCACCACGCTGCCCATCACCGCCGACCTTGGCACCCCCGATACGGCCGACGCCTTCTTCGATTCCCTCGGCAAGTTCGGCCGCCGCTTCGCCGCCGACCTCTATCAGCCGCACAGGACCAGCCTTTTCCGTCTGGCCGCCTCGGAAGCGGGGCGCGTCAACGAACTCGGCAAGGCGATCCACGAGGCGGGCGCCGGGCCGGTGGCGGCGTCGGTGCAGGCCTTCGTCGGCAAGGCCATCGAAGCAGGCGTGCTGAAGCCGCAGGACGCGGCCCTCGCCATGAGTGTTTTCTTCGGCGTTCTCCTGGGCGACCGGCAGGTCTGGCAGATCGTCGGCGCCATCGACGTGCCGACCACCGAGGACATCGCGGCCAGCGCCGACATGGCCGTCGAAGCCGTCCGCAGGATCATCGCCCCATCCCGCTGACATCCGCCCGCGCAAGCTCATGGCGGCCGCCGCGAAGCGGGCCGCGTCGTAGCGGTCGGTGCCGCAGGTCACAAAGCCAGACATGGCCCGGTATCTCACAGGCAAAGAAGGCGCCGGCGGCGCTGTCGTTTGGGGCGAGCGACTCCTGCCCGGATCGGCAGCCGGGCGTCACGCCGAGAGTCGGTATCCGGCTGAATAAGTATTGTTACCGATGCAACAAACGGCAGGGGTGTACTGCTTTTGCGGGTAACATTAACCAAGTATCAACCTTAATTTGTAACGTGTTGTTTCGACGGGGTTCGAAACCGGGCCGCTCCGCGCGAGCGAGTGGTCGATGACGGCCGTGTGCGGACCCGACGGTCATGGCAGTCGCCGACCACCCAGGAAGGGGAAATTTCATGCGCCTTGCTTTTGCTGCGGTTACCGCGGCCCTTACGATATCAACGGCTTCGGCCGCAGATTTGGAAGCGCTTCGGCCCAGCATTCCGGACGTGCCGCAAACCACCCGCACGATCGATTGGACCGGCTTCGAATTCGGCGCCACCGGCGGCGGCAACCTGATCCGCGCCGACGGCTCCAAGTTCTTTGGGCGCACCGAGAACTTCCCGGGAGCGCACGCCAGCGTTTTCGCCGGTTACCAGCAGCAGCTCAGCAATGGTGTGGTGCTGGGCATCGAAGGCGACGTCACCTACACGGGAGACAACGAAAAGACCTTCAACATCTTCGACTCGACCGACACCTATATCGGCCAGGAAAAGATCAGTACCGATTGGTCGGGGTCCGTTCGCGCCCGTGTCGGCTATGCCTTCGACAGGCTACATCTCTACACGACCGGCGGCTGGGTGGCGACGCGCGTCGTCGACAAGGCCAATACGACCGCTGCTGTCGGCACCTTTCACGAGAACTTCCAAGGCGTGACGATCGGCGCCGGCGCCGACTATGCCTTCACCGACAACATCTTCGGTCGCGCCGAATATCGCTACAACACATTCTTCGAACGGCATTTCGGCAGTTTGAACGAGAAACTGGCGCAGCATGTCGTCAGCGTCGGCCTTGGCATGAAGTTCTGAGGCCGATCGGCTTTCCTCGCCGCATCTGGACCGGTCGGAGCAATCCGGCCGGTCTTTCGCATCGAGCCGATGGAGGTCCTGGCGACTGGCGTCCGCCCATCCGGCACCCGATATCCGCTCCGCGCCCCACTCTGCCCGAGGTCCTCTGCCTTCGCAGAGGACGACAATCTATGGGAACAGGAGCCAAAGCGGAGAGCGCAGCGCTATCCATTTGTTCTTTTTATACCCGGCCTACATCAAAACCCGGAAATTTCGCGGGTCGATGATATGGAAGTCATCGGAGACAAAGTCTCTCAGCTTATGCCATTGTTTTGGCAATGTTTTTCGGAAGAACACGTTCACCGCGTCTACGAAATCAGCGAAGCTTTCATAGTATTTATTGTGGGTGACCGACGTGTGCATGACGCGCCATAAT
>JAGSYV010000162.1 GCA_018262505.1 Pseudomonadota bacterium | reverse complement strand
TCTTCTTGGTACGACCCAATCCCGAAGGATCAGTCCCGTACCGACGAGCCCTAAGCGCCGGCCACGTTTCTCTTTCTTCCTATTCACTTGTCAAAGAACAGAGGAGAACCAAGCCCCTCAATGGCCGAAGCCGAAAAACCAACCTTAAGAACGCACCAGACCTAGATCTGCCAAACCCGTCAACATGACGACCTCGACCGACCCAAACGCCCGGACATGCTCTTAACGTCCGTTCTGGAAGATCACGGATGAACCAGCAGATAACCGCCGTTTCATCTCCCTTCCGAGCCGCCTCTTCTAGAGACGACCGTTCCGCCGGCACCACGTCGCCGCAGCGCCGCCGTCGTTGGAGCGGTTTATAGGGGCACCTCCCCTACCTGTCAACGGCTTTTCTTCAAAAAACCGTCACATAAGCCGACAGCCCGTAAAGGCACGGATTCCCGGGCTTTTTGAGACCAGCTCTTCCACAGGCTGTGGAGGTCGGTCTCGCCGTTCCCAGCATTTCCGGCCTTTTCCATCCAGCCTGGCAAAAGCCGATGCCGATAGCCTGAGGTTTCCTCGGCGACAGGATATGGATATGGTAAACAAAACGGAAACAACAAGGAGTCGCCGTGCCGGTTTTCTTCACGACCACCACCCTCGCCGAGGCGATGCCGATCATCGTCCTCGCTGCGATCCTGGTGGCAGGCTTGTTGGTTGTTGCTTTGATGAGCGCCGCTGCCCGCCGCCGGATCGCCGTGAGCGAGGCCGCCGGGCAGCTCGAACTCGCCCGCCTGCAGGAGCGTGCCCTTCGTCTTGCCGACGCCGATAATCAGCTCTCCGCCCTGAAGGAGCGGCACGCCGGCCTCACCGTCGATCTCGCCCGCATCCGCGCCACGCTGGAAGAGCGCGACAACGAAACGCGCCGGCTCAAGCAGGAGCTTGAAACAGCGCGCGCCGCCCTCACCGACGCCAAAGGCAAGAATGAAGAGGACGAAGCCGACCTGCGCGAGGCGCTCGGCACCGTTCAGTCCAAGCTCAGCGCCGCCCACGCCGACCTCCGGGCCAAGACCGAAGAAGCCGAAGCGCTGAAGGCCGACCTTCTGCACGCCCGGGACCAGCGCGAAGAAGCGCAGAAACTCCTCGGCGAGGCGAGTAAGGCCCTCGCCGAAGTGCGCTCGCGTGCCGAGGCGGAGCGTAAGTCGGCCGATGAGAAGCTCGCCCTGCTACAGGATGCGCGGACCCAGCTCTCCGACCAGTTCAAGGCGCTCGCCGCCGATATCCTGGAGGAAAAGTCCAAATCCTTCTCCGAGGCGAACCGCGCCTCGCTCGGCACGCTGATCGATCCGCTCAAGGTGCAGCTCGCCGACTTCAAGGGCAAGGTCGAGGAAGTCTATATCAACGAGGCCAAGGAGCGCTCGGCGCTCGGCGAACAGGTCCGCCAGCTGTTCAGCCTCAACCAGCAGCTTTCGCGCGACGCCCACAACCTCACCTCGGCGCTGCGCGGCCAGAACAAGAGCCAGGGCAACTGGGGCGAGCTGATCCTGGAGCGGGTGCTGGAAGCGGCCGGCCTCGTCAAGGGCGTGCACTTCACGCCGCAGGAGAGCCATTCCCGCGACGACGGCAGCCGCATTCAACCCGACGTGGTGCTGAACCTGCCGGGCCAGCGCTTCATGGTGATCGACAGCAAGGTGTCGCTCAACGCTTATGAGCTGTTCTCCACCGCCGAGGAGGACGCCGTCCGCGAGACGGCACTGCGCCGCCACCTCGACAGCATCCGCGGCCACATCAAGGACCTCTCCGCCAAGAACTACCAGGAGATCCACGGCATCGCCGCGCTCGACTTCGTCATCCTGTTCGTGCCGATCGAGCCGGCCTTCCTGGTCGCCATCACCCGGGACGCCGAACTGTGGCATCAGGCCTGGGAAAAGAACATCCTGCTGGTCAGCCCGTCGTCGCTGCTGTTCGTCGTGCGCATCGTCGCCCAGCTCTGGCAGAAGGAACAGCAGAGCAAGAATGCCCAGGACATCGCCAAGCGTGGCGCCGAGCTCTATGACAAGTTCGTCGGTTTCGTCGAAGACCTGGAAAAGGTGGGCAAGGGACTGAAGGACGCCCAGGGTGCCTATGACCGCGCCTATGGCAAGTTCGCCACCGGGCGCGGCAACGTCATCCGCCAGGCGGAAATGCTGCGCGCCCTCGGCCTCAAGACGGCCAAGCGGCTCGATGCCAACCTGCTGGAAATCGCCGACGATGGCGAGGACACCAGCGCCCTGCCCGCCCCCGAGGATCAGCCATCATAACTGGGATCGGCGGCAAAACGCGGCAGGCCGTCGGCAAGGCATAGCCAGCGCGGTCGGTCGCCATCCCAGCCGTGGGCGGCCGGCGCCACGGCCTCCTTGTCGTCGAGCGTGCCGACGGTGACACCGACCGAACGCGCCTCGACGTCGGTCATGTAGAGCTGGCTGCCGCAGGCCGCGCAGAAATGCCGGACCATCTTCTCTGACGACGCATAGGCCACCGCCTCGCCGGCCGTGACGCGGAAGCGGTCCGGCCGCACCTGCATCCAGGCGACGGTGGCACCGCCCGTCGAGCGGCGGCAGGTGTCGCAGTGGCAATAGTCGACAATGGCGCCGTCGCGCTCCACCTCGTAGCGAACCCGGCCACACAGACAGCCGCCGGTAATGCACGCCATACCGTCACTCCTCGCCCGCCGGCCGTTGACGGTCGCGCTTGACGGCGCCGCGTTTGGTCTTGGCATCGACGCGGCGCACCTTGCTCGCCCGCGTCGGCTTGGTGGCGACGCGCGGCTTCGGCGGCACCGCCGCCTCGGCGAGGATGGTCTTCAGCCGCTCGATGGCATCTTCCCGGTTGCGTTCCTGCGAACGAAAGCGCTGCGCCTGGATGATGATCTCGCCGGCCTGCGTCAGCCGCGACGGGCCGGCGATGCGCGATGCCCGCACCTTGGTTTCCCAGGGGATTCCCGAAGCGTTGTAGAGGTCGTAGCGCAGCGCCACCGCCGTCGCCACCTTGTTGACGTTCTGCCCGCCCGGCCCGGACGCCAGGACGTAAGAGAAGGAAAGGTCCTTCTCGTCGATGAAGAGCCGGTCGGTCACGTAGATCATGCCGGCAAGATAAAGATCGTTGCCGACCTCTGCAAACCCCTCGTCAAACCTTCAACAAGCGTCCGCTCATCGCCACGCCGATCAGGAACACGGCAATGATCAGGAAGGCGACCGGCAGCGAGGCGACATGGGCGACAAAGCCGATGGACGCCGGCCCCATCAGGATGCCGGCATAGCCGAGCGTGGTCACCGCCGGCACGGCGACGCTCTCCGGCATCAGCGTCTGCTTGCCGATGGCGCTGTAGAGCACCGGCACGATGTTGGAGCAGCCGGCGCCGACCAGCGCAAAGCCGAGCATCGCAGCTGGCACCGACGGCACCAGCGTTGCCACCAGAAGTCCGGACGCGGCGAGCAGGCCACCGACCAGGATGATCGTCGTGCGGCTCACCCGCCGGACGATGGCGTCGCCGCTGAGGCGGCCGATGGTCATGGTCGTTGCGAAAGCCGCGTAGCCGAAGCCGGCGTGGGCCGGGTCGGCGCCGCGCGTGAAGGTGAGGAACACCGCCGCTCCAGTCGAGGATGGCGCCCTCGGTCAGGAAGACGATGAAGCAGAGAATGCCGATGAACAGCACGACGCCATGCGGCAGCGCGAAGGCCGGACCGGAGGTATCGCCGCCAAAGGTGAGGAAATGCGGTGCCGCCCAGGCCAGCAGCGCGGCAGTGAAAACAACGGCAATCAGCGACACCGTGACCGGCGTGGCACCCAGGCTGAGCAGGCCGGCGCAACCGGCGGCGCCGGCAATGCCGCCGACGCTGAACAGGCCGTGGAAGCCACTCATCAGCGCCCTCCCCGCCGCCCGCTCGACGATCACCGCCTGAATGTTGATCACGCAGTCGACCGAGCCGACGCCGGCGCCGAGCACGAACAGCGCGGCGGCGAGCAGCACGGGGCTCGACAGAGTGGCCAACGCCGGCAAGGCGATGCAAACCATGAGCGAGGTCGCGATCAGCACCCGGCGGCAGCCGTATTTTCCGGCCATCGCGCCGGCCAGCGGCATGGCGATGATCGAGCCGATGCCGAAGGAGAGCAGCAACAGGCCGAGGCCGCCCGCCTCGAGGCCAGCCCGCGTCTTGGCAAACGGCACCAGCCCCGCCCAGACGGCACCGCCGAAACCGGCAATGAAAAAGGCGACGCGGGTCGAAAACTGCTCGGCGCGGCCGATGCTGTCGGACGTCAGGCTGGCGGCGATGGACATGGTGATCGACGGCTCCTCACGAGAATTGCCGCCTTCTCCCCGGAATGACCCAAGGCGACAACGCCACTTGATTCGATTCATATGGGTTCCGTCAAGGGGAAGCGCGCGCACCGCGCGTTTTTGCCACCGAGCTGTGACATCGGCGCTCGGCGAGCGGCTGACACCGGGCATCGCAACGTCCCCGCCAGTTTTCCTGAAGTGGACCGATCACCGTCGTCGCCTCGGGCGTCCTAGTCGGCAATCTCGGCGCACCGCCGGTCATGAGCCAACGCACGCGTGCCGACTTCTACGGCTTTTGGCGCCTGATCGACGATCTGCTCAACGCCTTGCTGTTCGTGTTGCTCGGGCTGGAGGTACTCGTACTCCACCTGCAGATGGCGCCGTTCCTGTTCGGCCTTATCGCCGTACCGGTGGTCCTGATCGCCCGTGCGGTTACCGTTGCCGCGACACTTGCGACCCTTGGTAATTGGCTGCACTTCGACAAGGGCGCCGGCGTCATCCTCACCTGGGCGGCGGTGCGCGGCGCCATCTCGGCCGCCCTCGCCCTGTCCGTGCCCTATGGACCCGAACGAGAGCTGATCCTGGCGGCAACCTATACGGTGATCCTGTTTTCGTCGATCGTGCAGGGCCTGTCGCTGGAGCGTGTCATCCGCCACACGACGATTACGCCGCCGACAAGCGCCCCGGTGCCCCTATCCCCGACTTAATGCCGCCGTCGGACTCATAAAAGTGATTTGCATTTTTACTTACAGCCGAAACCAATACCGCCGTGTTGCGTTGAGCGATGGGGGCTCGCATCCGGCCAAGGTCCTCTGCGCGCCATGAGAACGGTTATGTCCACATGTTCGTTCTGAAGCATCGCCTCGGAGATGGCGCCGTGTCCGTAGTTCAACGTCTGGTACCTAGCAAATCCCGCCTTGCCCGCCTGCGTTCGGCATCGATAGTCCTAGGTTTCGCCCTTCTCTCAGCCGGTTGCCGATACGCCGTGCTGGACCCGAGCGGCCCGATCGCCGCCAAGGAGAAGCAGCTGATCCTCATCTCCACGGGCCTGATGCT
Source organism: Pseudomonadota bacterium (assembly GCA_018262505.1). Classification (GTDB taxonomy): domain Bacteria; phylum Pseudomonadota; class Alphaproteobacteria; order Rhizobiales; family Pleomorphomonadaceae; genus Pleomorphomonas. The sequence goes on along the minus strand of JAGSYV010000162.1, from coordinate 6,063 downwards.
GCTGGTCGTCGTGCCGGTCATCATTCTGACGCTGGTGTTCGCCTTCTGGTATCGCGCCTCCAACACCCGCGCCAACGCCAGGCCCGACTGGGCGCATTCCAACGCCATCGAGGTGGTGGTGTGGACCGTGCCGCTCCTGATCGTCATCACGCTCGGCTGGCTCGCCTGGACCACCACCCACGCCCTCGATCCCTACCGGCCGATCGAAGAGAACGGCAAGAAGACGCTGGAAATCGACGTGGTGGCGCTCGATTGGAAGTGGCTGTTCATCTACCCCGAACAGAACATTGCCAGCGTCAACGAGGTAGCCTTCCCCGTCGATACGCCCGTGCACTTCAAGATCACCTCCGACACGGTGATGAATTCCTTCTTCATTCCCGGCCTCGCCGGCCAGATCTACGCCATGGCCGGCATGCGCACCGAACTCAGCCTGGTCGCCAACAAGCCGGGCACCTTCGGCGGCCTGTCGGCCAACTACAGCGGCGCCGGCTTCTCGGGCATGCGCTTCAACGCGCTCGCCACCTCGGATGCCGATTTCGAGGCCTGGACGCGCAAGGTCGCTGCCAGCGGCCACCCGCTCGATGAGACGGCCTATGGCGAGCTTGCTAAGAAGCAGGAGAACAGTCCGGTCGTCTATTACGCACCGGGCAATGCCGGCCTGCTGCAAAGCCTCATCGACAAATACCGCCACACACCGCCGCCGGAACACACCGGCAGTCCGATGAATGCGTCCGCCGCCAAGTGACGGCATCTGTGGAGAGCGTGACGTGAACCTACTCCTTGGAAAGCTTACCCTCGATCAGATTCCCTACCAGGAGCCCATCATCATGGGCGCGGTCGGCGGCGGCGCGCTGCTGGTCCTGGCGGTCGCGGCGGCCATTACCTATTACGGGCGCTGGACGTGGCTCTGGTCGGAATACCTCACGTCCGTCGATCACAAGAAGATCGGCATCATGTACGTGCTGCTCGGCCTCGTCATGCTGCTGCGCGGCTTCACCGACGCCGTCATGATGCGCATCCAGCAGTCGATGAGCCTCGACCCCAATCCCGGCTATCTGCCGCCGCACCATTATGATCAGGTGTTCTCCGCCCACGGCGTCATCATGATCTTCTTCGTGGCCATGCCGCTGGTGGTCGGGCTGATGAACATCGCCGTGCCCCTGCAGATCGGCGCCCGCGACGTCGCCTTCCCCTTCCTCAACTCGCTGAGCTTCTGGCTGACCTTTTCCGGCGCCATGCTGATCAACGCCTCGCTGGTATTCGGCGAATTCGCCAAGACCGGCTGGGCCGCCTATCCGCCGCTGTCCGAGCTATCCTTCAGTCCGGACGTCGGCGTCGACTATTACATATGGGGCCTGCAGATCAGCGGCATCGGCACGCTGCTCACCGGCGTCAATTTCCTGGCCACCATTTTGCGCATGCGGGCGCCCGGCATGAACATGATGCGCATGCCGATCTTCGTCTGGACCGCCTTCTGCACCAACGTGCTGATCGTCGCCGCCTTCCCCATCCTCACCGTAACCTTGGCGCTGCTCGGCCTCGATCGCTACATCGGCACGCATTTCTTCACCAACGACGGCGGCGGCGAACAGATGATGTATGTCAATCTGTTCTGGGCCTGGGGCCACCCAGAAGTCTACATCCTGGTGCTACCGGCCTTCGGCGTGTTTTCCGAAGTCGTCGCGACATTCTCCGGCAAGCCGATCTTCGGCTACAAGTCGATGGTCTGGGCGACGGTCGCCATCACCTTCTTCTCCTTCGTGGTCTGGCTGCATCACTTCTTCACCATGGGTGCCGGCGCCAACGTCAATGCCTTCTTCGGCATCGCCACCATGATCATCGCCGTGCCGACCGGCGTGAAGATGTTCAACTGGCTGTTCACGATGTTCCGGGGACGGGTGCGCTTCTCGGTACCCATGCTCTGGAGCATCGGCTTCATCATCACCTTCACCATCGGCGGCATGACCGGCGTTCTCCTGGCCATGCCGGGCGCCGACTTCGTTCTGCACAATTCCCTGTTCCTGATCGCCCACTTCCACAACACCATCATCGGCGGCGTGGTGTTCGGCATGTTCGCCGGCATCAACTACTGGTTCCCCAAGGCGACCGGCATCCGCCTGTCCGAGCCCTTGGGCCGAGCCTCCTTCTGGTGCTGGCTCGTCGGCTTCTACGTCGCCTTCATGCCGCTCTACGTGCTGGGTTTCATGGGCATGACGCGCCGGCTCAACCACTACCCCAACCCGGAATGGCAGCCTTGGCTGATCCTCGCCGCCGTCGGCGTGGCGATCATCGCCGTCGGCATCCTCTGCACCGTGCTGCAGATCGTCTACAGCATCTGGAAGCACGAGGAATTGCGCGACACGACGGGCGACCCCTGGGACGGGCGTACGCTCGAATGGGCCACCTCGTCACCGCCGCCGATCTACAATTTCGCCGAGACGCCACAGGTCACAGAGATCGACGCCTGGGCCAACATGAAGGCCAACGGCGGCGGCATGTTCGTGCGCTCGACGCCCTATGAGGGCATCCACATGCCCAAGAACACGCCAGCCGGCCTGTTGATGGGCCTGTTCAGCATCGGCCTTGGCTTCGGCCTCGTCTGGCACATCTGGTGGATGGTGGGCGTGAGCGCCATTGCCATGATCGCGGCGCTGCTCGTCCGCCTGTTCGATGACGACATCGCCTACATCATCCCCGCCGACGAGGTGAAGGATACGGAAATGCGGCGCCTCGCGGGAGCTGGCCAATCATGACTCTTCTCGATCTGCCCGAGGCCCATTCGCTGCACGCCAAGCAGCACCCGGCCGCCCACGAGGGCGATGCCGAGCTCACCGAGAAGACCGTCTTTGGCTTCTGGCTCTACCTGATGAGCGACGTGGTGCTGTTCGCCACGCTGTTCGCGGTCTTCGCCGTGGTCGGCCGCAACTATGCCGGCGGCCCGACCGGGCAGGAGCTGTTCGACCTGCCCTATGTGCTGATCGAAACGGCCGTGCTGCTCGCCTCCTCCGTCGCCTTCGGCTTCGTGACGCTCGCCGCCCAGGACAACCGCAAGCAGGCGACGCTTCTCTGGATGGCGCTGACCTTCGCCATCGGCGCGGTGTTCATCGTGATGGAGGTCTACGAGTTCCATCACCTGATCCAAGAGGGGGCCGGTCCCGACCGCAGCGCCTTCCTGTCGGCCTATTTCACGCTGGTCGGCACCCACGGCCTGCACGTCTTCACTGGCCTCTTCTGGATGATCATCAGCGGCATCCAATTGGCCCGTGACGGCCTCGCCGCCACAGTCCAGCGCCGCCTCGGGCTGCTCGGCCTGTTCTGGCATTTCCTCGACGTGATCTGGATCGTCGTCTTCACCGAAGTCTATCTGATCGGAGTGCTCTGAGATGGCAGACCACAAGACCGAGCATCTCCCCGGCGCCGGCGCCTCGCTGCGTCACTATGTTCGCGGCCTCATCCTGTCGGTGATCCTGACCGGCGCGGCCTTCGCCCTGGTGATGATGCATGTGCTGCCGCGCGACGCGACGATCTTCGTCATCCTGGCGCTCGCCGCCATCCAGATCTTCGTCCACCTCGTCGACTTCCTGCACATCGACAGCTCGCTCGAACAGCGCTGGAACGTCTACGCCGCGCTGTTCGCGCTTCTGGTGGTGGGCATTCTGGTCGGCGGCAGCATCTGGATCATGTTCAACGCCCACGAGAGAATGAATCCCGGCATGCCGGGCATGACTATGACCCCCGAGGCATTTTGAGGTGACCGCGCTCAGCCGCAACCCCTATGTCAGCCTTGTCAAACCCGGCATCGTCGGCGGCAACCTGGTCTCCGTGGCTGGCGGCTTCCTGCTGGCGGCGCGCGGCGTCGTGGACTTCAGGCTGTTCGCTGCCACGCTGCTCGGCGTGGCGCTGGTGGTGGCGGGCGGCTGCGTGGTCAACAACATCATCGATCGCGACATCGACGCGCGGATGGTACGCACGGCGCGCCGGCCCATGGTGACCGGCGCGGTCGGCGTCCCCACGGCCATGACCTATGGCGGTGTGCTGGCCGGCAGCGGCTTGCTGCTGCTCGCATTGGTCGCCGGTCCGCTCGCGGCAACCGTCGCGGCCTTCGGCCTCGTCATCTACGTCGGCCCTTACAGCCTGTGGTTCAAGCGGCGTTCGCCGGTCAGCGTGCTGGTCGGCAGCCTCGCCGGCGCAACGCCGCCGGTGATCGGCTATTGCGCGGTCACCGGCCGGCTGGATGGCGCCGCCGTCATCCTGTTCCTGATGTTCGCCCTGTGGCAGATCCCGCATTCCGACGCCATCGCGGTGATCCGCCGCAAGGATTATGCCGCCGCCGGCGTGCCGACCTATCCGTTCCGCCACGGCATCGCCGCCACCAAGCAGCGCATGCTCGTCTCCATCGGCGCCTTTGCCGCCACCTCGGTGGCGCTGCCGTTTGCCGGCTTCACCGGCCTTGCCTACCTCTGCACGGCGGTCGCCTGCGGCGGCTACTGGCTGCACATCGCCGCCACCGGCCCGGCCGCCATGGACGATCGCGGCTGGGCCAAGCGCATCTTCTTCGCCTCGCTCGGCTGCCTTCTGGCGCTCTGCGTGCTGATGGCCGTGGACTTCCGCTGATCTCCCGTCAATTCTGCTCGGTCAGGGCCAGCTTGACGCCCAGCAGCACGAAGGCGCTGGCGAACAGGCGGCGCATCATGGCCAGCGCCGACGGCCGCGACAGCACCTGATCGCGCACCGTGGCAGCGGCAACCCCATAGACCACAAACACGGCGAAGGTCATCGCCATGAACACCCCGCCGAGCTCGACGAAACGTAGCGTCGGGTGAGCATCGCCGTGCCCGACGAACTGCGGCAGGAAAGCGAGGAAGAACACCGTGAGCTTGGGATTGAGCAGGTTCAGAAGGATCGCCCGCACCGTGATATCCAGCGTCGAAGCATCGCGACCATCGGCCGCCACGGCCAGCGCGCCGGTCTCCTTCAGCGTCATCCAGGCCATGTAGAGCAGATAGGCGACGCCGGCCACCCGCAGGATCTCAAAGGCCAGAACGCTGGTCTGCATCATGGCGGAGAGACCGAGCACGGCGGCCGCGAGATGCGGCAGGATGCCCAGCGTGCAGCCAAAGGCGGCAATCACCGCCGCGCGGCTGCCGCGTCCGAGACCGGCGCCGAGCGTGTAGAGCACGCCGGTGCCGGGCGAGGCGACGACGATCATCGAGGTAACGAGGAACTCGGGGGACATGAGGGCGGACATCGGCGGGCTCCGAAATTGTTGGCCCTATCTTGCAACCGCGCTCTGACTGAAGCCACCCGATTTCGGAACCGAAATCGGTCAAGGCACCTCGCACAAATAACGGCGTCAAATATAAGCCAGACGCCTCCATACGACGCCAGCCTCGTTCGATGCCACGACAGATTGGGAAGGACTTGACCGCCCTTCCCAATCCTCAGCTTGCTGAAAGGTCATCTTCCAGCGAGGGGCGCACGGCTTTCCGCGCCAGGGCCATCGCGGTGGGCCTGACAATCATGTTCAACATGAAAGCGACCGGCCAAGCGAGCAGAAAACCCTTCGGCCAATGATTGAGCCAAACCATCGTCGGCCCCAACTCGATCAGCGACATGATGCCCGACATGGTCGAGGCCATCATGAAGGTCATGAGTATTTGCGTAATCAACGCGGACTTCTTATCCATCATTCCAGTCTTCTCGTGTTCCGGATTGATGGCGCCGCACGCGACCAAGCAAACAACAGCGGCACCATCCATCCTCATGGGTGGCGCCGTGGGTTCACACCTTGTCGAGTGACTTCATCCCGCAACGCGGGGACCGGAATAACCAACCGGCCACGATCTTTTCGGCAACCGCTACATGGAATATTTCGCCGTGCAAATCAAGATATGGAGGAGTTCACAAGTCAGTGACACCCCACTCTTGCCCGAAATCGGGATAGGGGGGATCATTTCTGATCCACCCCTGCCACACCACCCGGCATGCGGGTCCGCACCGGGCGGTTCGCGAGATTGAGGTCAAGCAAGTCTGGTCATTCCCATGTGGTCGGCCCATTTGATC
>JAGSYV010000249.1 GCA_018262505.1 Pseudomonadota bacterium | reverse complement strand
AGTGCCGCGCCAAGTATCTCAAGAACCGGAAGGTCCCAGCATGAGCCGCCTACCGCAAGATCTGGAAGCCCGCCTCACCGCCGCGGCCCCGGCCGGCGTCGAGTTCTCGGCCGCAACCGACCACTACGGCGTCACCGTCGCCTGGTTGGGTCTCGCCAGCGCCGCCGATCTGTCGCCCGTCGCCGCCCTTCTCAAGGACATGGGCGCGCGCCTGTCGATGATCACCTGCGCCCAGCCTTCCGTCCCCGAAGAGGAGGAGGAAGACGACGATAGCGAGGACGGCGAAGCGAAGGCCGAAGTCGCGCCCAAGGAGACGCCAAAGACGTTCGGCGGCACGCCGTTCGATGGCACCTCCTACGAGATCGACTATCACTTCGACATCGCCGGCGACGCGCTGACTGTCATCGCCTACGTGCCGCAGGGCGGCAGCATCGCCTCGCTGACGCCGCTGTTCCGCAATGCCGACTGGCACGAGCGCGAGATGATGGAACTCTACGCCGTCAAGGTGACCGACCATCCCGATCCGCGCCGCCTGTTCCTCGACGCCTCGGTTGACGGCGCCGTTCTCGAGCGGCTGATTCCGTTCTCGACGCTGGTCAACGCCGCCAGCACCAAGGGCCTGTGGGAACGCCTCCTCGCCGGAAAGAAGGGTGCAGCATGAGCACGCACAACGTACCCGAGACCTTCAGCATTCCCGTCGGCCCGTTGCATGTGGCCCTCGAGGAGCCGATGTACTTCAAGATCGATGTGCAGGGCGAGACCGTCAGCCACATCGACATCAACGCCGGCCATGCCCACCGCGGCATCGAGTACCTGACGACCAAGCGGACGATGTATCAGAACGTGGTGCTGACCGAGCGCATCTGCTCGCTCTGCTCCAACAGCCATCCGCAGACCTTCGCCATGGCGGCCGAGAAGATCGCCGGCATCGAAGTGCCCGAGCGCGGCATCTACCTGCGCACCGTCGCCGACGAGATGAAGCGCGTCACTTCGCACCTGTTCAACGTGGCGCTCCTGGTGCACCTGGTCGGCTACGAGACCTACTTCATGCACATGATGCAGGTTCGTGAGATCGGCCAGGACATGCTGGAATCGATCTTCGGCAACCGACAGGACATCGGTGCCATGTGCATCGGCGGCGTCCGCTACGACCTCGACGACAAGACGATCGCCTATATCCATGGCGCCATCGACAAGATCGAGACCGAGACGAAGGACATCATCAAGACCTTCAAGACCAACGGCTCGATCCTGCGCCGCACCAAGGGCGTGGGCGTGCTCACCCATGCCGACGCCATCACCTGCGGCGTCGTTGGCCCGGTGGCCCGCGCCTCCGGCGTCGATTATGACGTGCGCCGCGCCGCGCCCTATGCCGCCTATGATCGGCTGCCGCTGGTGGTGCACTCGCTGACCGACGGCGACGTCTGGTCGCGCGCCATGGTCCGCCTCGAGGAGATTCTCACCTCGATCAACCTGCTGCGCGTCTGCCTGCGCGACCTGCCCGGCGGCCCGGTCAACATCAACGACCGCCCGGACATTCCGCCCGGACAGGCGGTGACCCGCAGCGAAGCGCCGCGTGGCGAGGTGATCTACTACCTCCGCACCAACGACACGCCGCAGCCCGAGCGCGTCAAGTGGCGCGTGCCGACGTTCATGAACTGGGACAGCCTGCGCTTCATGCTGCAGGACGCTAAGATCGCGGACATCGCCATGATCGTCAACAGCATCGATCCTTGCCTTTCCTGCACGGAACGCTGAAAACTGTCATCCGGAAAGCTGCAGACTTTTCGGATGACGCGAAAACAGGAAGACTGAGGCCGATGGCAAGGGCTGCTTGCTCCGGCCACTAGAGATCGGGACCGCATATAAAACAGACAGCCGCGGCCCCGTTGGACAACCAAGAGGAGTGACATCCATGGCCTTTATGATTGAAACCTCCACCTGCACGGCTTGCGGCGCTTGCGAAGACGAATGCCCGAACAAGGCGATCAGCCACAAGGGTAAGGTCTACTCGATCAACGCCAAGAAGTGCACCGAGTGCGAGGGCTTCTTCGACACGCAGCAGTGCGCCGAAGTCTGCCCGTCGGGCTCGTGCATGCCGGCCGCCGCCTGAGCACGCTTTTCGGAAGGCGCCGTCATCGGCGCCTTCCTACGATCTCAAAGGGAGCGGATGCTCTGTGGCGCCGCTCCCTTTTCTTTTATCGCCAATATGTGGCGGAGAAGACCGTCGCTTCCCGCCGCTGATTACTCGATGCCGATCCAAAGGGAACTGTTGCCGAAATGGAGATCGAGGCGGCGGCTGAACCAGCGTCCGTTCAGCACCTTTTCGATCAGCCGCTTCTTGTCCACCGCCGAAATCGTTTGATCGCCTTCCATCTCGGCCAGGACATCGTCGTAGCCCGTGCGCTCATCCGTCATCTTGATGATCGCCGTCTGCGCGTCGGCATCGACAACGAGCTGGGTTGGGCCGCTTGATGCCGATTCCCAGGATTTCCAGGTGACGAGGCCCGTGCCGTTGGGGTCGCCAGTCCGGAAGAAATTGCCAAGGTAGCCGCCGAGCTTATCGGTCAGATCCCTGGCACCGGCATTGTCGAAGGCGGCAGGAAACAGCGACGAAAAACCCGTGGTGGCCGAGGTCATGAATGGGATCCAGACACCATGGAACGAGCCATAGAGCTTGGCCATCCGGTCGCCGACGATGGCAGAATCACCACCCCAGGCGATGCGCATCGTATAGATCGGCGCCTTGTAGCGACCGAACATAGCCTCGGCCGAATCCTGGGCGTTGAAAAGCTCGTAGAGCTTGCTGCCATAGTTGGTCGCAAAGGCATAGTTCCGCAGCCTTGCGGCATCGGCGATCAGTTCATCGTCCTTGAGAGCGGCAAACTCCGAATCGCCACGCGC
>JAGSYV010000042.1 GCA_018262505.1 Pseudomonadota bacterium | reverse complement strand
TTTAACTCCGGTCACCGGTTGCCCTCGCCGGAACCGCCGTTAGCGGCCCTAGCGAAACCGGCACGCAACCACAGGCACGTGCGAAATTGGGCAAGGACGATGTACTCTGCGTCGCCCCCTTCTGCAAGACCTTCGACCTGGAAAATTCGTTTGTGACGACAATTTCACGCAATGTGCCGCTGCGATGCCATCTCGGTCGCCACGCGGCGCGGCTCTTCCCACGCCATCGCGACCAAGTGCAAACGGCGCTTCCAAAGCGGCAGCAGTTCAACCGGAAGAATTCGATTGTCCACCCACGGGAAACGATACGTAAAACAGCAGAAAATCGCATAATTCTGCGATGGAGATCTGATTTTTCATATTGACGAAACTGATTGAATTCAGGTCATTAGAGTTAACGGGCGCGACTGCCGGTTGGCCAATTGCAAGGTCACCACAAGGTCGGTCCTAAAGCGCTTTCGCCATCCCACAGGCGGTCCGGAGGCCACGGTACCGCTTGTGTTATGTCGTCGAAAGTCCGGAACGTCTCAAACTGGCGGCGGATAATGGATACATTCACTCGCATGCGTACTTTCGTAGAGGTCGTCGAAGCGGGCGGATTCTCCGCGGCGGCACGAAAGCTCGGCCGGTCGAAGGCCCTGATCTCCAAATACGTCAAGGAACTCGAGGACGAGTTGGGCGCCCGCCTCATGAACCGCACGACGCGGCGCCTGTCGCTCACCGAGCTGGGTCAGGCCTATTTCCGCGACGCGGGCGAAATCCTCCAGCGGGTCGACGACCTTCAGGACATGGTGCGCGAACGCCATGGCGAACCCACCGGCCTGTTGCGCGTCGCCGCCCCCCGCACCTTCGGCGATTCGACGCTCGGCAAGGCGATCATGGATTTCGTGGTGGCCAATCCCGCCATCCGCCTCGACCTCCGGCTCGACGACCGCTTCGTCGACCTGATCGACGAGGGCTTCGACTGCGCCATCCGCGTCAGCGAACTCTCCGATTCGAGCCTGATCGCCCGCAAACTCGCCGACTATCGCTTTGCGACGGTGGTGCATCCCGATCTCGCTGCCCTTCATGGTCTGCCGGATACGCCGGACGATCTGACGCGGTTGCCCTGCATCATCGACTCCAACCTTCGCAATCGCTTCAACTGGCGATTCCTGGTCGACGGCATCCGGCAGACGGTTCCGGTGTCGGGTCGTGTCGAGGTCAACTCGCCGTCGGCCGTGCGCCTCGCCGTCCTCGCCGGTCTAGGGTTCGGCTCAGTGCCCTACAAGATGGTGGAAGACGATATCGCGGCCGGCCGCCTCAAGATCGTGCTGTCCGAATTCGAGTTGGGCGCGGCGAACATCTACGTTGTCTACCCGCATCGGCGGCACCTCTCGGCCAAGATCCGCGCTTTCGTCGACTTCATGGCCGATTGGTTCCAGAAAAATGGCGATGAATGCAGCAGCGGCCCGGCAAATCCGGCGTCGGAGGCCATCGAGCCGCTTTGACATCGTCCCGCCTTGTTTGGCAGCGATGTGTCGCCGGAGGCGCTGCTGCAGCAACCGCCACGGAAAGCCGCTCGTGACCAACAGGACGAATTTCTTCGCCGCCGTCTTTGCCGGCACTTTAGCCGTGGCCGCGCCGGCGGCTGCCCATCCGCACGTCTGGGTCGATGCCAAGGCCGAGGCGGTGTTTGACGGCAAGGGCAATATCACCGCCATTCGCAATATCTGGCGTTTCGACGACGCCTATTCGGCCTTCGCAAGCCAAGGCCTCGACACCGCTTGCCGACATCAACGTCGAGTCGCTGAAGGATTACGCCTACTTCACCTTCATTACCGCCGACGACGGTAAGGACATCGATTTCAACAAGCCCACCGAATATTGGCTGCACGACGAGGGCGGTCGCCTGATCCTGTTCTTCACCCTGCCAACCAAGACGCCAGTCAAGGCCACCGGGAGGATCCGGCTCGAGATCTACGACCCGACCTTCTTCGTCGCCTTCCGCATGATCGACGACAAGGACGGCCCGATCGTCCTGGACGGTGCGCCCGCCGCCTGCACTTACAAAACCTTCCGGCCGCCCGATATGGACCCGGCCGCCGCGGCCGCGCTGGCCGCCATTCCAGCCGACCAGCGCAACCTGCCGCCCCAGTTGCAGCTCCTCGCCGACGACCAGACCAACGGGGCCGACATCACATGCCCTTGACCTCTCGTCCCACCGCCATCGTCACTTTCGGCCTCGCCGCGCTTTTTCTCGCCGCGCCGGTATTCGCCTCGACCGGCCCGTTCGGCGTCGGCCTGCCGGAACCGGCCGCCACCGGCGGCGCCTTCCTGCCGGGGTTGTTCCGGTTCATCGCCGGCTGGCAAGCCACCTTCTACCGCGACCTTACGGCCACCCTCACCGCCATGAAGACGAATGGCAGCGCCGGTGTCTGGCTGATGACACTTTCCTTTCTCTATGGCGTGCTGCATGCCGTCGGCCCCGGACATGGCAAGGCGGTGATCTCCACCTATGTTCTCGCCAATCGGGAGACGGCCAGGAACGGCGCCCTCCTCGCCCTCGTTTCGGCCCTCGCCCAAGCGGTGACGGCAGTTGTCATGGTGGTTGTGGCGGCCGTGCTGCTCGGCGCGACATCCATCGCCATGACACAGGCGGCAGCGGCGATGGAGACCGGATCCTTCGCGCTGATCGTCCTGCTCGGCCTGTGGTTGGTCTGGCGCAAGATCGCCCGCCCGCTCGGCGCATGGCTTGCCGAACGCTACGCACCGGTCGCCGTGACGGTGGGTGGCGCGCCGGCGGTGATGACCACGAGCTTTGCCGCCGCTCTCTCTCATGACGACTGCGGCCACGACCACCGCCGGCTTGGGCTGAAGCCCGCCCGACATGTTCACGACGACTGCTGCGGTCATGCGCATGCGCCGTCGCTGGAGGTCGCCACCGGCCGTCTCGACTGGAAGAAGGCGGGATCGGCGGTCGTCGCCGTCGGTCTCCGCCCCTGCACCGGCGCGCTGATCGTGCTGGTATTCGCCCTGAGCCAGGGCCTGTTCGCCGCCGGCATCGCCTCGGCTTTCACCATGGCGCTCGGCACGGGTTTCACCGTCGCCGTCCTGACGCTCGCCGCCGTCACGACGCGCGGCCTAGCTGTCCGGCTCGCCGCCACTGGCGGCGGCGACTTTGCCCATCGCATGCACGCCGCCATCGAAGCGGGCGCCGCCGTCCTTGTATTGCTGTTCGGCCTCTTGATGCTCGGCGCATCTCTCTGGGGCTGATAATCGAACTCTTGGAAAGACCGCTTAACGTTTCGCAGCTTCGGCAACGATCGCCGCACCAAAGGCTTCAAGGATGGCCTTTGAGGGACCATCGGCCGCACCCCAGTATTCAGGGTGCCACTGAACGCCCAGCGTAAAGCCGGCCGCTCCCTTCACCGACACAGCCTCAATGGTGCCGTCCGGTGCCGTTGCCTCGACGGCGAGACGATCGGAAAGCCGCGCCACCGCCTGTCGGTGCAGCGAGTTCACCTGGATTTCGCCCTCGACGATGCGGCCGAGGCAGCCGCCGGCGACAATCGTCACGCCGTGACGAATGGCGAACTTGCCGTCCATGTCGGCGACGTCGGGGTGGCGGTGGTCCATGCGGTCGGGCTGGTCCTGGATATCGGAGGCCAGTGAGCCGCCGAGCGCCACATTGAGCTCCTGCAAGCCACGGCAGATGCAGAGCAGCGGGATGCCGCGCTCGATCGCCCGCCGGATCAGGGGCAGACTGGTCGCATCGCGAACTTCGTCAAAGGGGCCCATCGCCTCGGTCGCCGTCACACCGTAATGCGACGGGTGAACGTTGGTCCTCGACCCCGTGGCGACGACGCCATCCACCCGGTCGAGAACCGCATCGAGGTCGAGGCGCGACCCGAAAGCCGACAGGATCAGCGGCATGCCACCGGAGACCGCAAGCACCGCCTCAAGGTAGGTGCTCGGTGCGCAATGCCAGGTGTAGCCATCAAAATCACGGGTATCGGCGGTGAAGAGAACGACAGGAGCGGTCATGGACGGGTCCGAAGCGTTGACAACCCGATCTTGTTAGCCGATCGGCGGGAAAAGCGGGAGACCCATTCTTGACCGTGTTTTGGAAGAATCGCCAGGGGTGGCGATTTTACGCAACTTTCGGAAAAGTTTGCAGAATTGAAGCATCGACTAATTGCGCGACGCCGGATTTTCCGTTTTTAATGCCTCGCACGCTGGTTCCGGTTTCCTTCTGGAAGCTGAGCGCGTTCGAGTTTCAACGATGCCGCCGCCTCGAGCGGGGTTTGAAATAAGGGGCAAGGGGAGGATCGCATGGATCGTCGTCAGTTCATCAGGAAAGCCGGATTGGTCTCCACCGGCGCCGCAGCGAGCGTGGGGACGCTCGCCATGCCGGCCATCGCGCAGTCGCAGCCAGAGATCAAATGGCGCCTTGCCTCCAGCTTCCCCAAATCGACCGACGCCATCTTCGGCTCGTCCGAGCTGTTCGCCAAGACGGTGTCCGAGGCGACCGACGGCAAGTTCCAGATTCAGGTGTTTCCCGCCGGTGAACTGGTGCCGCCGCTGCAGGTGCTCGACGCCGTGCAGAACGACACCGTCGAGATCACCCACACCGCCTCCTATTACTTCATCGGCAAGGACCTGACCTTCGCCATCGCCACCTCGCTGCCCTTCGGCCTCAACACCCGCCAGCAGCAGGCCTGGATCTACCAGGGCGGCGGCCTTGAGCTGATGAACGACTTCCTTGCCAACTACAACGCGGTGATGCTGCTGGGCGGCAACACCGGCACGCAGATGGGCGGCTGGTTCCGCAACGAGATCAACACCGTCGCCGACCTCAAGGGCCTCAAGTTCCGCGTCGGCGGCGTCGGCGGCAGAGTGCTGTCCATGCTCGGTGTCGTGCCGCAGCAGATCCCGGCGCCCGATATCTACCCGGCGCTCGAAAAGGGCACCATCGACGCCACCGAATGGGTCGGTCCCTACGACGACGAGCGCCTCGGCCTCTATCAGGTGGCGAAGTACTACTATTATCCGAGCTTCTGGGAAGGTTCGTCGGCGCTGCAGTACATGATCAACAAGAAGAAATGGGAAGAGCTGCCGACGGCCTACAAGGCGGTGCTGAGGGCCGCCGCGGCGCTTGCCAACGACGACATGACCGCCGCCTACGACGCTCGCAACTTCGCCGCGCTGAAGCGTTTGGTGGCGCAGGGTGTGCAGCTCCGGCCGTTCAGCCGCGAGATCCTGGATGCCGCCTATGATGCCGCCTTCAAGCTCTACGCGGACGAAGCGGCCAAGAATCCGGCTTTCAAGAAAATCTACGAGCCATGGAAGCAGTTCCGCGCCGAGAGCTACCAGTGGTTCCGCGTCGCCGAATACAACTTCGACAGCTACGTCTATTCGCAGCAGGCCGCCGGCAAGTAAGCCGGCACCCAGCGCAAAACCAGCAAGGCCGGCGGATCGCTCCGCCGGCCTTTCGCTTTTGCCATTGGCAGGTCAGGGCTTGGCGCCGAAATCCGGGGCCGGTGCGCCAAACGATGGCGCAGGCGCCCCAAACGACGGTGCTGCCGGTGTCCCGAACGGACTGGCTCCCGGATTACCCGGCGCCCCGAAAGCCGGTGCGGCCGGTGCCGGCGCCATGATGTCGATCTTGACGTTGTCGAGGTTCACCGCCGGACGGTCCCCCTTGTAGTGCGTCACCATCCCCGGGAACAGGATGACCAGTGCCACCATCAGAACCTGGATGAGGACGAAGGGAATGGCGCCCAGATAGATCTGCGGTGAGGTGACCGGCGCCGTTTTCTGGCCGGAGATCTTGTCGACGTAAGGGTGGTTCGGCGCCACCGAGCGCAGGAAGAACAGTGCAAAGCCGAAGGGCGGATGCATGAAGGACGTCTGCATGTTGACGCCGAGCAGCACGCCGAACCACACGAGGTCGATGCCGAGCTTGTCGGCGACCGGCGCCAACAGCGGGATGATGATGAACGCCAGCTCGAAATAGTCCAGGAAGAAGGCGAGGAAGAACACCAGGAGATTGACGACGATCAGGAAGCCCACTTCGCCGCCCGGCAGGCCGGCGAGCAGGCTCTCCACCCAGAGATGGCCATTGATGCCGTAAAAGGTCAGCGAGAAGACACGCGCGCCCAACAGAACGAACATGCAGAAGGCGGAAAGCTTGGCCGTCTGCTCCAGCGCCTGCACCACCATGGTGAAGGTGAGGCGTCGGTTGAAGATGGCCAGGAGCAGCGCGCCGACCGAGCCCATGGCGCCACCCTCGGTCGGCGTGGCAACGCCGATGAAGATGGTGCCGAGCACCAGGAAGATCAGCACCAGCGGCGGCACCAGCGATGTCAGCACCTTGGCGAGGAGGCGCCAGCCGCGCAGCGTCCGCGCCTCCAGCGGCAAGGCCGGCACCCAATGCGGCCGAACCCATGAGATGATGAAGACGAACAGAGCGTAGAGGGCCGTCAGGATCAGGCTCGGATAGAGCGCACCCTTGTACATGTCGCCCACCGACCGGCCGAGCTGGTCGGCCAGCACGATCAGCACCAGACTGGGTGGAATGATCTGGGCAAGCGTGCCCGAGGCGGCGATGACACCCGAGGCGACGCGCCGGTCGTAGCCGTAGCGTAGCATGATCGGCAGCGAGATGAGGCCCATGGCGATCACCGACGCGGCGACCACGCCGGTGGTGGCGGCAAGCAGCGCGCCAACGAAGATCACCGCGTAGGCAAGGCCGCCACGGATCGGCCCGAACAACTGGCCGATGGTGTCGAGCAGATCCTCGGCCATGCCCGAACGCTCCAGCACCAGCCCCATGAAAGTGAAGAAGGGGATGGCGAGCAGCGTGTCGTTGCTCATGATCGACCAGACACGATCGGGGATCGCCTGGAACAGGTTGGGCGACAACAGCCCGAGTTCGATGCCGATCAGGCCGAAGCCGAAGCCGCAAGCGGCCAGTGCGAAGGCGACGGGATAGCCGATCAGCAGGAACAGCAGCATCGAGCCGAACATGATCGGCGCGAGATTGGCGACGAGGAAGGCGGTCATGGCAAGCGGTCCTCGTCGGTCAGTTATGGGATCCGTGGGTCGGCAACGGATCCGGTCCATCGCCGGTCAGGAAGGCGATGCGCTTGATGATCTCGCTCACCCCTTGCAAACCGAGCAGCGAAAAGCCGACGGGGATCAATATCCAGGCCGGCCACAGCGGCAGTCCACCGGCACTCGACGACACTTCGCCGCTCACCATCTTGGACACCACCTGCGGCCAGCTGAGCCAGATGGCCGCCACGGTAAACGGCAGCAGGAACAATAG
This sequence comes from Pseudomonadota bacterium, assembly GCA_018262505.1. Lineage (GTDB taxonomy): Bacteria > Pseudomonadota > Alphaproteobacteria > Rhizobiales > Pleomorphomonadaceae > Pleomorphomonas. The sequence continues at coordinate 14,501 of JAGSYV010000042.1, read as the reverse complement.
CGTGCCGAGAATATCGATGATCACCTGGGTCCGCCGGCTCAGGTGCGAAGCGACGATATCGATCCGGACGTGCTCACCCTTCAAAAGCGTATAGCCGGCGCACAGCAGGAACACCGCCGAGAACAGGTACCACTGTCCCTCAAGCAACGAGTTGGAAGAGTAGTTGAAGACCTTGCGGACGATGGCATTACCAGCCGACAGCAGAATGGCCGCCAACACCAGCCAGCGGGCAAAATAGTTGACGCCGACGTTCAAGACGTCGATCGCCGCGCACACCTTGAGCAAGCCTCGCATCATCTTCCCCCGGCCCGACGGCCGCCGTTCCCGTGAGTGCAATCGTCATCAGAGCCAACTCGCCGCATTTCCTGCGGAAGCCGGGCTTCAATAGCTCATTTTCGGCAAGAAACACAAGCAACCCGCACGGAATACGCAATACCTATATGGTCTTGGCGAATTTTCGCCGGGACGGGGTGAGCAATGCGCCCGCCTTCCCGAGTCCGAAGCTGGGCTCGCGCACCAGAACGGTTTCCGCTAGAAAGACTCTAAATTCACAGACGGATTGAGCCGACATGCCGCTGCCGACCGACCACCCCAAGATTCCCCATGGCAAGGTTGGCGTCCTTCTCGTCAACCTCGGCACGCCCGACGGCACGGATCGCCGCTCGATGCGCCGCTATCTTGAGGAATTCCTGTCCGATCGCCGGGTGATCGAGACGTCGCGCCTCATCTGGTACCCGGTCCTCTACGGCATCATCCTCAACACGCGACCGCAGAAGAAGGGCCGCGACTACGCCACCATCTGGAACCGCGAGCGCGACGAGAGCCCCTTGCGCACCTACACCCGCTCGCAGGCGGAAAAGCTCTCGGTCCGCCTCGGAGAAAGCGTCGTCGTCGACTGGGCGATGCGCTACGGCAACCCATCGATCACTTCCCGTCTCGATGCGCTGCAGGCGGCGGGCTGCGAACGCATTCTCCTTTACCCGCTCTATCCACAATACGCGGCCGCCACGACGGCCACCGTCAACGACAAGGCTTTCGCGCATCTCCTCACCGAGCGCTGGCAGCCGGCGCTACGCACCGTGCCGCCCTATCACGACGATCCCGTCTACATCGACGCCCTCGCCCGCTCGGCCGAAGCCCACCTCGCGACGCTGTCCTTCGAGCCGGAAGTGGTGCTCGCCTCCTTCCACGGCATACCCAAGAGCTACTTCGAAAAGGGCGACCCCTATTACTGCCATTGCCAGAAGACAGCGCGTCTGCTGCGCGAGCGCCTCGGCTGGGGCGAGGATCGATTGCGCATCACCTTCCAGTCGCGCTTCGGACCGGAGGAATGGCTCCAGCCTTATACCGACAGGACCGTCGAGGCGCTGGCGCGATCGGGCGTCAGGTCACTGGCTGTCATGACGCCGGGTTTCGTCGCCGACTGCCTGGAGACTATCGAGGAAATCGGCGTCGAGAACGCCGACATCTTCCGGCAGAATGGCGGTGTCAACTTCGCCCGCATCCCCTGCCTCAATGACAGCGAGGACGGCATGGCGATCATCGAAAATGTCGTGCGCCGCGAGCTTCAAGGCTGGATTTGATAGCCGGCATTGCGGTTTTCTTGGCCTTGCTGAAAGTTCACTGTGTGGCATCTCCATGGCAAGCGTGACTAATGCGGGTTTTCCAGACTCGGCCGGAGGTCGAACTTCGGCATTCCCTTCATGAGCACGACTGGAAAACTTATTGCCGGCATGCTCTAATGTCTGAAGGGGACGGCATGGAAGGCACAGGCGCCGCCGTTTCACCCGTTATTCGCTATTCCCGTTGACCTGAAAGACGCGGAGATCTTCCGGCACCAGGGGTGCCGTGACAGGAGAGGTTTGAATGAATTCATCGCCCGTGCATGGCACGATCACCGGTCCCATTGTCATGATCGGTTTTGGCTCCATTGGACGCGGTACGCTGCCGCTCATCGAACGGCACCTTGAATTCGACCGATCACGCTTCGTCGTCATCGACCCCAGCGACGCCGGCAAGGACATCCTGGCCTATCACGGCATCCGCTTCATCCAGGCGAAGATCACGCGCGAAAACTATCGCGACATCCTGACGCCGCTGCTCACCGTCGGCGGTGGCCAGGGGTTCTGCGTCAATCTCTCCGTCGACACCGGCTCGCTCGACATCATGAAGCTCTGCCGCGAGATCGGCGCGCTCTACATCGACACCGTCACCGAACCCTGGGAAGGCTTCTACTTCGACAAGGAAGTCGAGCCGGCTCACCGCACCAACTACTGGCTGCGCGAGGCGGTGCGAACCGAAAAGCTGGCGAATCCAGGCGGTACCACCGCCGTTTCCTGCTGCGGCGCCAACCCCGGCATGGTCTCCTGGTTCGTCAAGGTCGCGCTCGAGAACCTGGCCAATGACATGGGGATCGCCTACACGCGTCCGCAGAACCGCGAGGAGTGGGCGCGGCTGATGCAGACCGTTGGTGTCAAGGGCATCCACATTGCCGAGCGCGACACCCAGCGCACGCTGATTCCCCATTCGATGGATGTCTTCCGCAACACCTGGTCGGTGGACGGCTTCGTGTCGGAAGGCTTGCAGCCGGCCGAGCTTGGCTGGGGTACCAGCGAGACCTGGGAGCCGGAGACCGCCCGCCGTCACGATGGCGGCTGTCAGGCGGCGATCTATCTCCTCCAGGCCGGCGCCAACACCCGCGTCCGCACCTGGTGCCCGACACCGGGCGCCCAGTTCGGCTTCCTCGTCACCCATAACGAGGCGATCTCCATCGCCGACTACTACACCGTCGGCGAAGGCGCCCATCCTGAATATCGGCCGACCTGCCACTACGCCTATCATCCGGCCAACATCGCCGTGCTCTCTCTGCACGAGATGTTCGGCGGCGGCGGTGAGGTGCAGACAGCGACCGAGGTGCTGTCCGAGGACAAGATCATCGACGGCGCCGACGAACTCGGCGTGCTGCTCTACGGCCACGGCAAGAACGCCTATTGGTACGGCTCTCAGCTCACCATCGAAGAGGCGCGCAAGCTCGCCCCCTACCAGAATGCCACTGGTCTTCAGGTCACGTCGGCGGTGCTGGCCGGCATGGTCTGGGCGCTCGAGAATCCGACCGCCGGCATCGTCGAGACCGACGAGATGGACCACAAACGCTGCCTTGAGGTGCAGATGCCCTACCTCGGGCCGGTGAAGGGCTATTACACCGACTGGACGCCACTCGCCGGCCGCCCCGGTTTCTTCCCCGAGGATATCGACGAGGGGAGCCCCTGGAGCTTCCGCAACATCCTGGTGCGATAGGGGCAACGCTCGCTTTTGGGCGCCACGCTGTTAAGCCTATACTGTATTTCTACGTATAATGCGGTATGGTCTCCCTGACCGGCAAAACGCCGGCAGGGGGGGCATTGTGAGCAATTCCATTTCGCTACTGTTCTTTCGCACCGCCGCGATCCTTCTGATCGTCGGCATGCTCTTCGGCATCTACATGTCGGCGAGCGGCAATCATGCCACCGCCGGCGCCCACGCCCATCTCAACCTGATCGGCTTCGTGGTGATGTCCGTCTACGGCATCTTCTTTGCGCTCAATCCGAAGAAGAGCGCCGGCCGCCTGCCCAAGATCCTCTGGGGCCTCAACACCATCGCCGCGGTGGTGATGTTCCCCTCACTGGTACTGCTGCTCAACGGCTACCCAGGCTTCGAGCCGCTGGTCGCCGCCGCATCCTTCCTGGCGCTGGCGGGGGCCATCCTGTTCGCGGTGTTGCTGTTCCAGCCGGAAGCGGTCTGATCAGCCCTTCCAGAGCAAGGTGTCGTGATCGCCGGGAACGTCGAGGTCATCAGGAAAGTCGGGGAAGACGAAGCGCTTTCCCGCTTTCTCGAAGGTGACGAGGCCGGTTTCACGGTCACGCGCCACGATATGCTCGCGCCGCACCTTGCCGATCGGGCTGTCGAGGGTGAAACGGACGGCGTTGATCCAGCTCGGCGTCGTGGCGGTGAGTTCGTCCTGCAACGCGAAGAAGCGGTCGAGCGTCACCCGAAACGGCGCCGAATGCCGGATCGGCTCCGGCACATAGATAGACAGCGTACGGACCCGATGATCGTCGAGCGTTTCGATCAGCCGTGCCAACGCGTCGCGATGATCATTGACGCCGCGCAACAGCGGGAAATGGTTGTAGAGACGGATGCGGTGCCGATCGAGGCGATCCAGCACCTCCGCCACCTCGCCGCAGATCTCGTAAGGATGGGCAAAGTGCAGCACCAGCCGCACATTCGCCTCGGCCAAGAGATCGAGCTTCCGATCGTCGGCAAACACCTTGGGCGCGAAAGCCGGCGTGCGCGTATGCAGGCGGATCGACCGAATGGTCGGCACGCCGCGAAGGCCGGCGAGCACCAGGCCAAGGTCGCGCGTCGACAGCGTCAGCGGATCGCCGCCGGACAGCACGACTTCCGACACCTCCGGCCGCGTATCGAGATAGGCCGTCAGTCGCGCCACCTCGGTGGCAAGCCCCTTGAGATCGCCGCCCTCGGCGTGGGCGTCGGTCAAGACGTCCTGCCGGAAGCAGTATTGGCAATGGCCGGCACAGATCGACGTCGGCATGAACAGGACGCGGTCGGCGTATTTATGGATGATCGCCTGTGAGCCGGGCACCGGCATGTTGGAGCGGTCGTCGACCCAGTCCGGCACCTCGCCGCCAGCCGGCGCGCCGAAGCGCTCGCGCGTCGGCCGCACCATGCGATGGAGCGGACCTTCGGTGTGGCCGAGCGCCGCCGCCTCCTCGTCGAGCTTGCGCTGATAGAAGGCTGGGATCTTGATGGGCAACAGCCGTTCGCTGACGGCGAGCGACGCGTAGGCCGCATCGAGATCGCGCTGTTCGTCCGGCGTCGTACGGCCCGCGGGGAGGGATCGAAGCGCGGTCATCAGCGTGCCAGGTCGACCAGACCGGCGGCACCGCTCTCGCAGCCGAAGGCCAACTCCAGACCGTTGGCGCTCCAGGCCAACGCCGACACCGGCGATCCATTCGGCCGAGCGAGCAGCACCTCCTCGCGATCGGAAAAGCGGCTCAGCAGAATCATGCCGTCGTCATAGCCGAGCGCGGCGATCTCCTCGATTGGATGGCAGGCAACCCGGGTCACCAGTTCTTGCCGGCCACCGAGTTCCAGCGGCCGCTGGCCCATCGGCCCGTCCTTGTGGAAGAACGGCCACAGCACCGAGACGCCGGCGCCGGAAGTGGCAAGATAGCGTCCCTTGACCGACCAGGACATCGACTTCACCTTGGCCGGATAGCCGGACATGCGCATGTGTTGGCCATCCCGAAGGCGCCAGCCGTGCAGCGCCATCTCCTGCATGGAGGTGACGACATTGGCACCATCCGGCGTCAGCGTCACCGCGATGTGCGAGCCTTTCCACTCGAGCTCCTGCACCGGCGCGGCCGTCCCGGGAAACCACAGGCCAACACCGTTGTAACCGGCAATGGCCAGCCTTAGGCCCTTCGGAAAAAAGGCGAGGCCGAGGACGGCCCGCGACCGTTCCAGCTCATGCACCTTGCCGGCGCCGTCGACCACCACCACCGTCCGCCCCGAGGCGAAGGCAACGGCGCCTCCCGGCCCGGCGGCCACCACGTCGATCCATTTGCGGCCACGCTCGGCGACCAGACGGCTCGTGCCGTCGGCGGTGGTCCGCATGACCTTGCCGTCGTCACCGCCGGTGATCACCGACTTGCCATCGACGGCCAGCGCCGAGGCGAGAATACCACCGGCATGCGGCTTCACCACGCGGCCGGCCGTACCGAGCGCAATGGCGCCATCACCGGTGATGAAGGTCGGCACACCGCCGACATAGTGGACATCGACAACATAACCAGAGAGTGGAAGCGGGGTAACCTCGGGCACGGGTGCGGCTCCGGAGCGGGTTAGGAACGGTGCGACGGGAGTGCGGCATCCTGCCGGCAAATGCAAGAGCGGCGGCCGTTTCCAGCCGCCGCGCTATTTATATTCGTAGCTGAATTCAGACAGCCGCAGCCTTGAACCCAGCTTCGAGCTCGGCGCGGTCGAGCTTGCGGCCGATGAACACCAAGCGGCTCTCGCGCGGCTCGGCCGACTTCCAGTCGCGCTGCAGATCGCCTTCGACGATCATGTGCACGCCCTGCACCACGTAGCGCTTCGGCTCATCGGGGAAGGCAAGGATGCCCTTGAGACGCAGGATGTTCGGCCCCTGCGCCTGGGTGATCTCGGTGATCCAGCCAAGGATCTTGTCGGGGTTGAGTTCGCCGCCCTTGAGCGACACCGACGTCACCTCGGTGTCGTGGTGCGTCTCGTGGCCGTGGTGATGATGGTCGTGGTCATGATCATGGTGATCATGATCGTGATCGCAGTCCGGGCCGCAGACATGATCATGATCGTGGTCGTCGGCGTCGAGGAAGGACGGCTCTAGCTCCAGCACCCGATCGAGGTCGAAGGAGCCTCGGTCGAGGATCGCATCGAGCGCCACGCCCGAGCGCGTCGCCTTGTGGATGCTGGCGTAGGGGTTCAACTGACGGAGCGTCTTCTCGACTTCGCGCAGCTCTTCCGGCGTCACGAGATCGGTCTTGTTGAGGACGATGACGTCAGCGAACGCCACCTGATCCTCCGCCTCCGGCGCATCCCCCAGACGGTCGAGGAAGAACTTGGCGTCGACCAGCGTCACGACGGCATCGAGGCGGGCGAACTTCCTGACTTCCTCATCCATGAAGAAGGTCTGGGCGACCGGCACCGGATCGGCGATGCCGGTGGTCTCGACCAGGATGGCATCGAACGTGCCGCGCCGCTTGGCGAGATTCTCGACGACGCGGATCAGATCGCCGCGTACGGTGCAGCAGATGCAGCCGTTGTTCATCTCGAACACTTCTTCATCGGTGTCGACGACGAGGTCGTTGTCGATGCCGACCTCACCAAACTCGTTGACGATCACGGCATAACGCTTGCCGTGGTCCTCGGTGAGGATACGGTTGAGCAGCGTCGTCTTGCCGGCGCCGAGGTAGCCGGTGAGGACGGTGACGGGAATGGACGGGGCGGCGGCCGGAGCGGACATGCGCATCTCCACGGATAAGAGGACCGCTGTCCTAGCATGCCCTCCTGACGGGCGCACGACAAAGGCGGACAGCGGTTCACGGAAAAATCTTCGGCCCCTAAATAAGTGTCATAGTTTCGTGTGAAAAGGGGATCACTCAAAGGTGTAGAGCGGCGACCGGCCCAACCGGCGCCACGACGGAGACGGGCATGAGCTTCAACCATCGCAAGAGCGTCACCCACCGCCTGGTCCAGGCAGCCCGCGTCCATCGCACGCGCGCCGCGGTCCACCTCGGCCGCATCGGCTTGCATCCCGGTCAGGAGGCGGTGCTGAAGGCGCTCGCCGAGCGCGACGGCCAGTCGATGTCGGAACTCGCCGCCGAGCTCGCCGTACAGCCGCCGACTGTGACCAAGATGATCTCCCGCCTCGGCGCGCAGGGTCTGCTCACCCGCCAAACCTCCAGCGCCGATGGCCGCCTCGCCCGCGTCTTCCTGACCGATGCCGGTCGCGAGCGCGCCGGTGCCGTCGATGCCGTCTGGAAGCGCGTTGAGAAGGAAGCGCTGGCGGGCCTCGACGAGAAGGATCGCAAGCGCCTCAAGAAACTGCTGCGCCAGATCGAAAAGAACCTCATGCCGGCCGGCGTCGCCGCCAACGCCGACGATGACGACGACGACGTGCCCGAAGCCATTGCCAAACCGGTCGGGCCGGCGATCCTTCACGACGAGGCCGACGAGGGCGCCACCGACTGAGCGGCGCCGTCGCAAGGCGGGCTTACATCGGCACCGACAATACTTTAGTATGATTTGAATCGATCCGGAGGCGGGTTCCGCGCCGGTGCCCCGTCCATCCTGCGCCAGCGAAATCCTCAATGTCTTCTTCCGGGCCGCTCCCGCCCTCGTCGCCCGTTCCGCCCGCCCGTGCGCCGCTTAAGGCCCTGATCCCGCTGTTCGGCTCGACGATCGTCTTCGCCTGCCTCGACACGACGGCCAAAGCGATGAGTTCCTATCTGCCGGTGGTCGAGATTTCCTGGTTCCGCTACGTCATCAATCTCCTGATGGCGATGGTCGTGCTCAATCCCATATCCTCGCCTGGCGCCTGGCGGTTCAAGCTGCCCGGACTGCAGATCGTCAGGGCGCTGCTCCTGACGGTGATGACGCTCGCCAATTTCAGCGCCCTCCGTTACCTGCAGGTGGCCGAGACCACATCGATCGGCTTTCTGTCGCCGATGGTGATCACACTGCTGTCGGTCATCTTCCTTCACGAGAAAATCGGCATCCGGCGCGTCATCGCCATCATCGTCGGCTTCCTCGGCGTGCTGCTGATCACCCAGCCGGGCTTCGGCACTTTCCATCCGGCCATGCTGCTGGCACTCGCCTCGATGTTCTCCGGCGCCGTCTACAATCTCGTCACCCGCCACCTTGCCACCCGAGTCAATCCCGGCTCGCTGGTGATCTCGCTCGCCGCCGTGCCAAGCCTTTTGCTGATCCCGGCGCTTTTCGTCGTCTGGCAGACGCCGTCGTCGCCGCTCGTCTGGGGGCTTTTGACCTTCATGGGCGCGGCCGGTGGCTTCGGTCATTTCCTGGTGATGACCGCTCATCGCTTCGCAACGGCGGCCACCCTTGCCCCCTATAGCTATATCCAGCTCGTCTGGACCGTCATCTCCGGCTATCTCGTTTTCGCCGACGTGCCGTCGATCTGGACGCTTGTCGGCGCCAGCGTGGTCATCGCCTCGGGGCTCTACCTCCTTCATCGCGAGCGTGTCGTCCATGCGCGCGGAATGGCCGCCGCCGGCGTTTGGCCGAAGTGACACCGGAGACCGGTTGCGTAAGTAGGCAATCCAGTTGACGCCGCCCGCCCTTATGTTTCATGTGATCGATTGAGAAGGCAGAAAACAGGACCCTAGATGACCACGAGCAAACGGGAAGACCTCCGCCGATTCCGCCGCCGCCGCGTGACGCTGAGCCAACTCGCCGCGCAGCTCGAGGTGTCGACCGCGACGGTTTCCCTGGCGCTACGCGACAATCCGGCGGTCTCGGCCGAGACGCGCAAGCGGGTGCAGGCGCTGGCCGTCGAGATGGGCTACATCTACAATCGGCAGGCCGCCTCGCTGCGCACCGCCCGCACCGACATCGTCGGCGTGGTGGTGCATGACGTGCTCAACCCCTATTTCGCCGAGGTATTCCGCGCCGTCGAGGCCGAGCTCGAGACCTACGGCCTCACCATCCTCATCTGCAATCACCGCGACAGCATCGAGCGCCAGCGCAATTTCGTTCAGGTGCTGCAGCAGCAGAATGCCGACGGCCTGGTGCTCTGCCCGTCGGTGGGCACCACCGTCGCCGACATCGACGCCATCATGCGCACCGGCACGCCGGTGACGCTGGTCTGCCGCGACGTCGACGGTGCCAATGCCCCGAGCGTACGCGGCGACGACCGCCACGGCATGTACGAGATCACCCGCCTGTTGATCGACAAGGGGCACAAGGACATCGCCTTCGTCGGCGGCCTTCGCTACACGTCGTCGGGCCGCGATCGTTATGCCGGCTTCCGCGAGGCGATGACCGAAGCCGGCCTTGTGCCGGTGCTCGACATTCCCGAGCTGATGACGCAGGGCGACGGCCGCAAGGCGGCCGAGATCATCGCCGGCCATTCGCCGCGCCCCTCCGCCGTCGTCTGCTTCAACGATGTGCTGGCCTTCGGCCTGATGAGCAGCTTCGGCCGCCTCGGCATCCGCCCCGGCATCGATATGGCCGTCACCGGCTATGACGACGTCGATGGCTCCGAAACCTGGGCGCCGGCGCTGACCACCGTCGAGAACGGCTCGGAGGAAATCGGCCGGGAAGCGGCGCGCGCCATCTACGCGCTGATCGCCGGCGAAGAGCCGCCGTTCGAGCATAAACTCATAGCTCCGCATCTGGTCATTCGGGAATCGAGTGGCTGAACGGCCGGTTTTCTGCCATACCACACTGGAATGGCAGGACGTTCCTGGGCGCTTTTTCCGGCAGTCCCGCCGCCGTCTTCCGGCGACCCGGTCGCCGACGCAAAAGGATCCGCCATGTTCGACACAGCCACCCTTCTCGCCGTTCTCCGCCGCGCGCCGGTGGTTCCGGTGCTCATCATCGACCGCCTCGAGGACGCCGTTCCGCTCGGCACCGCGCTGGTCAAGGGCGGGCTGCCGGCGCTGGAAGTGACCTTGCGCACGCCGGCAGCGCTCGAAGCCATCCGGGCAATGAGCCGCATTCCAGGCGGCGTGGTCGGCGCCGGCACGGTGCTTGATCGCGCCCAGGCCAAGGCGGCCGTCGAGGCGGGCGCCAAGTTCCTGGTCAGCCCGGGCGCCACGCCCGACCTGCTCGACGCGGCGATCGAACTCGACGTGCCGCTGCTGCCCGGCGTCGCCACGGCTTCCGAAGCCATGGTCGCCCGCGACAAGGGCTACCGCATCGTCAAGTTCTTCCCCGCCGGACCGGCCGGCGGCCCGAAATATCTGCAGGCGCTGGCCTCGCCGCTCGGCGAGATGGTGTTCTGCCCGACCGGTGGCGTCAGCCTGGACAACGCTCGCGACTATCTGAAACTCAAGAACGTCGTCTGCGTCGGTGGTTCGTGGGTGGCGCCGGCCGATGCCGTCAAGGCCGGCGACTGGGCGCGCATCGAGCAACTGGCAAGGGAAGCGGCGGCGATCGCCGTCTGAACGAGCCAAGCCCTTGAACGCCGGTCGGGATGAAGTCATCCGGCCGGCGAAGTAGCCTCGTTCAAGCTCTCGCCTGGGTGACGGTCGTATTGACCATGCCCGACAACTCGATCTGGGCCGGCAGCATGGCGCGGGAAAATAGATAGCCCTGTCCGAAATCGACGCCGAAATGCCGGAGCATGTCGCGCTGCGCCGCCGTTTCGACGCCTTCGGCGATGACCGGGATACCGAGGTCGTGGGCGAGCGCGGTGATGCCGCGGACGATGGAACGGCTCTCGCGCTCTTCGGTCAGCGTCGCCACGAAGGACCGATCGATCTTCAAGAGGTCGACGGGGAAGTCCTTGAGATGACTCAGCGAGGCATAGCCGGTGCCGAAATCGTCGAGAGCGATCTTGATGCCATTGTCGGCCAGTTGCGACAGCGTCATCTGCACTTCGTCGGCGACCTTCGACAGCAGCACATTCTCGGTCACCTCGACCATGAGCGCCGCCGCCGGCACGCCATACTCGTCAAGCGCGGCGGTCAGGCAGTCGCAGAGATCGCCGCGCCGGAACTGCGGCGTGGCAACGTTGATCGCTATGTGATCGAAAACGATGCCGCGGGCGCGCCAGTCGGCCGCCTGACGCACGGCCTCGCGAATAACGAGGTCGCCGATGGCAAGGCCAAGCTGCGGATCGTCCAGGGCAATGCCGAAGAAGCCAGGGCTGGCGATGAAGCCATCCGGGCGATGCCAGCGCAGCAGAGCCTCGAAGCCGGCGAGCACGCCGGTCCGCAGCGAGTATTTCGGCTGGTAATGCAGGCGGAGGTCGCCTCGGTCGATGGCCTGACGGATCGCTCTCAGGATGGAATGGCGCAGCTCGATCGCCTCGCGCATCGCCCGGTCGAACAGCACGAAGCGGTTTCGCCCCTCGCCCTTGGCCTCGTAGAGCGCGATGTCGGCATCCTTGAACAGCAGGTCGGGTTGCGTGCCGGACGGGGCGCGGGCGATGCCGACCGAAATGGTGACCGGAATGGACTCGGCCTCATAGGCGATCGGCTCTTGCAGGCCGCGCATCATCTGCTCGCCGATGGCGGTTAATTCGTCCTCGCCGCCACAGTCCGGCATCAACAGCGCGAATTCGTCGCCGCCAAGTCTCGCGACAATGCCAAGCTCGCCGACCGCTTCGCGCAGCCGCCGCCCCACTTCGGCCAGAAGCACGTCGCCGGCATGGTGGCCAAGCGTATCGTTGACCGACTTGAAGTGATCGACGTCGATCAGATAGAGGCCGACGATGCGGGCTGGCGAGCGGAAAGCCAAGGCACGATCGAGCCGCTCCTGGAACACGGCGCGATTGAGCAGCCCCGTCACCATGTCATGCGTGGCGATGAAATTGACTTCCTCCTCGGTGGCGCGCTGCAGCGTCGTGTCCTGTACCGTTCCGAGAAGACGGACGACCTTGCCGCGCTGGACCTCCGCCTCGCAGACGCAGCGCGCCCAGCGGCGGCGTCCCGACTCGGTGACCAGCGGTATTTCCGTCTCGAAGGATTCGCCGCGCGTCAGCACACGGACGATCAACCGCCTGACCTCGCCGGCCGCCTCTTCCTGGCAATAAGCCAGGAGCGTCATCAGGTCGGGCGGCGTCGCCGTCTCGTCAAGTTCCAAGAGACGATAGATTTCCGCCGACCAGATCATGCGATCGGCGGCAACGTCATATTCCCAGCCACCGATACGGGCGAGGCGGGCGGTCTGCTCGAGCAGGCGCCGCTGCTTGCCAATCTCCCACTTCTGCGCGGCGATCTCCGCGTCCTTCTTGGCGCGGGTGATCTGGTCGAGTTCGCGCTCGATGCGAATGCGGCGGAGATGCAGCCGATCGATGATGGCATGTGTCAGGCGCTGCAGGTTCTCGATATCGGAAGCGGAAACCTCTCGCCTCTCGCCGAACATCAGCACCACGGCGCCGATGCACAGCCCCTTCTTCACCTCGATGGGAACGCCGATGGCGGCCCGAAGGCCGCACTCGCCCTGCACGAGTGGGTGGTCGCGAAAAATCGGGTCGTTTGCCAGATCTTCGAAGACCACCACGCCGCCGGCGATCACCGCCTGCTCGCTGACCGAGGCCGAGCGCGGCAGGACGACAACGTGTCGGCCAGCGGAAGCCTTGCACCACGAACGTTCGGCGTCCTGAAAGGTAATAACGGCAACATCGGCGCTAAGCAGGCTGCGCGCCAGTTCACAAAGGCCGTCGAATTCCGGCTCGGGCGGCGTATCCAGAATGCGGTAGCGATAGAGCTCGCGCAGCCGCTTCTTCTCGATTGCGCCCGATCTGGTCATTTACCCGCAACTCTCCCCAGCTCGGCAGAATCGCCGCAGCCGTCCCCGCGGAGGGAGTGTGCGAGGTGATCGTTTCCAAACCCTGAATGGCAACCGTGTAAAAACGAATCATCTACATAAAACAACAGCCGCCGGAGATCCCGGCGGCTGCGCAGCCAAACATCTGCAGGAAATCCGCCCTTAACGAGCGCCCGGCAGCGAGAAGCGCCCGGCGCCGCGGGCAACCGCCACCGCGAGCACGATCTTCAGCGCATCGCCCAGGAGGAAGGGCAGGAGGCCAAAGGTAACCGCCTTCTCGGCGCCAATCAGCCAGGCCAGGAAGGCAACGCCGAGGGCCATCAGCACCACCTCGCCGGCAAAGGCGGCGAGGACGACACCCCAGAGGCGGCCAGCCGTACGCTCGACGATCAGGCCGGCGACAAAGGCGGCCCCGACGAAGCCCACGAGATAACCGGTGGTGGCCGGCTTGACGAACATCATCGCCATGGTCGCGCCACCCGACAGCACCGGCAGGCCGAGCGAGGCCTCCGCAAGGTAAGTCAGAACGGCGGCAGCGCCCAGACGCGAGCCGAAGAGGATGCCAACCAGCAGTACGGCAAAGGTCTGCATCGTCATCGGCACTGGGAAGAACGGCACTTCGATCTGCGTCGCAGCGGCGATCAGCAACGAGCCGAACACGACGGCCGCCGCCTTGACGGCGAAATGCGAGTTGGCGAGCGAGCGGGTGAAAGCGATGGACGGCTGGTTCAGAGTGGTCAAGTCTCGGTCCTTTCCGGCGTGGCGGCACGGCTTTGCCGATGACGGCATCACGGTCCGCATGTGCGGCGGCATTCTCGCGGACAAAAACATCTGACCGGCGCCACGTCAAGATGAGCAGACGCGAATTGCTACGAGATACTACGTAGAAGACTGAAGGTCTCCACTGGAGCTTGTTGCTATGAGGCGACATCCGACAGCTACCCGGATACTGACGCTGGATGCCAGTCGCGAAAGCCCGGGGGTCGCTTGCGTGAGCGGGCGCTTTTCGACCAGCTTGGTTGTCCAGCTTTACAGCCTCGGCACATCGGCAGAAGCGGGATAACTTCAAGATGCAGCAGGCCTACATGATCATCGGCTGCCTGACGGTGGCCACGCTAGACGAAGGAATCTTCGGATGATGATACGTATGTCCCCGCCACGAAGGCTGGCAGGGCCGGTCGCTACAGTTCTGAGCCTGTTGACGATATGCACCGCGGCCGCTCGGGATGTCTCGCTCCCCCCGGCTAATCAGCAGTTCGACTACCAGTTGGGGGGTGTCTACACGCCGACCAGCAGCGTCGGGATCGTCGTGCGCGACCGGCTCGCATCGCCTGCAGCGGGAAAGTATAATATACCCGGCCTACATCAAAACCCGGAAATTTCGCGGGTCGATGATATGGAAGTCATCGGAGACAAAGTCTCTCAGCTTATGCCATTGGCTTGGTAAT
>JAGSYV010000041.1 GCA_018262505.1 Pseudomonadota bacterium | reverse complement strand
CCTCTCGATGCTTGTGGCCATCCGACATGGACCACGTTCCATCATCTTGAAGGGAGCAGCCACCCCCGCGACGGGAACCCCAATCACCCCATCTATATTGGCCGATGAGTTCCATCCTGCCCGAGGTCCTCGCCTTCGCCAGGATGACAGGGGAATTATGCTTGGGAACAATCTGTTAGGCGCACAAGGACGTCCCCATCAAGCTGTCATCCTCGCGCAGGCGAGGACCTCAGGACGAGAGGATGGTGAGGGATGTATCGGGATCCCTGCGTGCTTGGAGCGCTATATTGGCCGATGAGTTCCATCCTGCCCGAGGTCCTCGCCTTCGCCAGGATGACAGGGGAATTATACTTGGGAACAATCTGTTAGGCGCACAAGGACGCCCCTATCAAGCTGTCATCCTCGCGCAGGCGAGGACCTCAGGACGAGAGGATGGGGCGGGTCGTATCGAGTGCCAGTTATCGGTGGTCCGGCGGGGAGCAGGCGGTTTGTCTGCTTCCGCCGCAACGCGCGGAATGCAGCCGGCCCTTACGGCGCTTGCACGCCCAGGCGAATGCCGAACTTGCCGCGTGGCGCGTTCCCCGAGTCCTCGGGAACGTAGAGCTTCGGTTTGGCGGTTCCCGCCGGTCCCGATCTTGGCAGCCACTGCGGCGGGCCTGAGCCGAAAAACTCGGCGATGTGGCGCTTGATCGGCAGCACGTCATACCTGGCTGCCGGCGTAAAAGCTGCCACCTTGCCGGGGTCGATGTTCACGAGACCGGCTGGCGCAAGCTGTAAGGCGGCGCGCCATTCTTGCTGATCGAAGCCCGGCGGTACTGGCTGGTTCACGGGCGCATCCACGAAGGCCATCGAGGTGACCAACAGCTTGGCGACCGAGTCAGTCGCCGCCATACGGTCCGGCCTTCGGCCGATCGCCGCGGCGACCCTGTCTCCGATCGATCTTCCCTCCTCCGGGGCAAGGTCGTGGAACTGCGGCACGCAGACGTCCCGCTCGTCGCCGTCGGCCAGCGCCAGTCGGCGCGCCGAGATGCCGACGGCCCCGCTATGCCTCCGCTCGGGACCGCTGAGGACGACACGTTCAATGCGGTTGGTTGCGCCGGAGAAACGCCAGACTATCGGCTCGATGGCCGAGAGGATGATGTAGAGCGGTTCGCGGCCGGCCTTGACGTTGATCTCGGCCGTGGTGGTTTGCTTATCGGATGAGCCGACGTAGACGTTCGAGACGGCGGCGCCGCCATGCACGCCGAGGAGAACGATCTCCGCCTTCGACGAGGGGCGAGGCATCGCGCAGTCGAGACTGCCGGGTGGAAGCGTCATTTCCGAGGAGTCGCGCACAAGGTTGATCAGCAGCCTGGTCACGGTATCGCGCGTCGGTGACGGCTGGTTGGCGTCCGCTCCGGCATCGCCGAAAGCCGATCGATATTCCGCGGCGGAAATCTCGAGGTTGCCATCGGTATCCACCTTTCTGAAGGTGCGAATGGCGCGGTCCATAATGTCCCTGGGGCGCACCTTGTCGCCATCGGCCAGCTTTAGGTAAGCGTGTATGGCCACGACAGAGGGCTCGGAGACGGTGTTGAGTTCGTGCCGGCTGATGGCCGCGTCCTCGTTCTTGCCGAACAGGCGGAACAGTTCGTCGATCTTTTCCGCTTGCACGCCCGCTTGACTGAGTTCGGATCTGTCCAGACGGTCGTTGCCATCGGTATCCGCGCGCATGGCCGCGTTGACGGCCCGGCCCCATCGGCGCTCCGACGCACGGTCGTAGAGGCCAAGCTCAAAGGCCGGCAGGGCCGCACTCCCTTTGGGCATCCTTCGCAAAAATGAGCGTGCCGGCGCCATTATCCGTCCGACATAGCCTTCGAACACGACCTCCGGGCGTATGGCATAGGCGAAAACGTCTTTGTCCGCCGCGGAAAGAGGCCCGGACGCCGACACCCCAAGGAGCAAGGCGAGCAGGATGCGCTTGGCTGTCATGGCATCTTCTTCAGTGAGTCATGCAATCGGCTCGGGTGAGCAGTTCGTTGCCCCAACCGCAGGTACGCTACTCCGAACCTTCCCTTGATGAAAGCCAGAGTTGCGGCGGGGATCGGCCGGAGCTGGGTATGGTTTGAGATTGGTGAAGCGAGCGATATCGGCCGTTTGCTCTCGACGTCGATGGGTTCAAACGTCATCGCCACTCGACTATTGATTCAGAGGTTCAGTCATTGAGGAGCTGTCGTGAACTTGAACCAGGTGACCGTCACGCTGCCGGATCTCGATGAGGGCTGGCGCTTCTATTGCGCCCTCGGGCTGATCCCGGTGGTGGATTCCAGGCCGAACTACGTGCGCTTCCTCTGCCCCGACGGGGCGAGCACCTTTTCGCTCCACAAGGGCGAGGAGAAGGCGCCGGGCACCACGGTCTACTTCGAGTGTGAGGATCTCGACGCGAAATACGCGGCGCTCAAGGCGGCCGGCATCGCCTTCACCGGCCCGCCGCAGGACAAGCCTTGGCTGTGGCGCGAGGCGGAACTGTTCGATCCGGGCGGCAACCGCCTGCTGCTCTACTTCGCCGGCGCGAACCGCCTCGACCCGCCCTGGGGGATCAGGCCGAAGAATTGAGGCGAGGCGACGGGACGGGCGGGTGGCCGCCCGCCTCGTTTGGCGTCAGGCGGCCCATCACCCGCCGAAGCGGGCGGCGATGAGGGCGGCGGCGTCGGCGATCACCTTGTTCTGGCCCTTCAAGTCGAGCGGCGAGCCGGTGGTGTAGATGGCCACCAGGATGGGCGCGGTGTTCGGCCGGTAGAGAACGCCGATGTCGTTGCGGGTGCCGTTGGCGCCGGAGCCGGACTTGTCGGCCACCTGCCAGGTTTTCGGCACGCCGGCCTTGATCAGCGGGCCGGTGACGGTGCCGGCCAGCATCCAGTCTTCCAGCTGCTTGCGCGAGGCTCCCTTGAGGGCGTCGCCGATCAGCAGCGCGTCGAGATTGCCCAGCATGGCGGCGGGCGTGGTGGTGTCGCGCGCATCGCCCGCCACGGCGATGTTCAGCTCCGGCTCGGTGCGGTCGAGCCGCGAGGTGGTGTCTCCCAGCGCGCGGGCGTAGGCCGTCCAGCCGGCGGGGCCGCCGATCTCCTTGAGGATGAGGTTGGCGGCGGTGTTGTCGCTGACGCCGACGGCGGCGGCGCACAGGTCACCAAGCGTCATGTGGCCCTCGGCCACGTGTTCCTTGGTGACCGGCGCGTAGGAGAGAAGATCGGCCTTGCCGTAGGGGATGGATTTGTCGAGCTTGAGTTCGCCCTTGTCGACGCGGGCGAGAACGGCGGCGGCCGCGAGGAGCTTGAAGGTCGAGCACATGGCAAAGCGCTCGTCCGCCCGATAGGCGAGGCGGGTGCCCGTGGCCTTGTCGACGGCGGCGATGCCGAGCCGGCCGCCGCTGTGCTTTTCGAGTGCGGCGAAGGCGTCGTCCGCCTTGGCCATGGCCTTGCCGGCGAACATCAGGCCGAGCCCGGCAGTGGCGGCGGTGCCGAGGAAAACGCGGCGGGTCGGAACCAGAAGATCGTGCATGGATGCCTCGTGATATGGTTTCGGGGAACGCATGAGGACCACGCCTATCGGGCAAACTTGTGGTGGGATGCTCTCAAGGCTGCCGGGGCAGGCCGTCGAGCGCGTCCCAGGCCATGATGATGTTGTGCGAGCGCCAGATCGGTCCGGGGTCGACCTGCCGACCGATCACCCTTGCGCCCAGCGCCTGATAGAAGGCGGCTGCCGCCCGATTGCCTTCGACGACGCTCAGCGCCGCGCCGGGGTAGCGCCGCTCGGCCAGGTGCATCGCGAGATGCCTCAGGAGGTGGCGGCCGATGCCCTGTCGCTTCACCGCTTGATCGACATAAAGGAACTTGATTTCGCCCCGACCGCCGAAGGCGTCGTCCGACGGCGCGCCGGCGGCACCCATGCCGACCAGCCGGTTTTCCTGCTCGGCCAGCAGAACCAGTTGATCGGCTTGCGGGCGGGACAGTTTCTCCCGCCATTTCTCAAGGCGGTAGCGCTCGTCCAGCGCTGTGAAGGCTTCCCTGGGCGCCAGGTCGCGATAGGTCTGCCGCCACACCGCCACGTGCAAACGAGCGATGGCCGCGGCGTCTGCGACGTCGGCCGAGCGTAGCGCGATCTCCGCCATTTCGAATGCCCCGGTTGGACGACGATGGGATTGGACAGGTTGCCAAACTTCTCGATGCCGGTCCACCGGATTTCCGGCGCGCGGTGGGCCTTTGGGAGCCCTTTACAGGTGTCGGCCTTTTCACTAGCGCTTTCTTGTTGTTCACGGGGGGAGGCGTCGATGAAAGCCGTCGTTCGCTGGCGCGAATGGGATGGTGAGGGCCTTGAGCACTGCGTCTACCAGGAGGACGACGACGGCCTGACGCTCAAGGGCATGGTGATGACGGTGCGCGAGGGGCTGCATGGCGGCCATTACCTGGTGCGCACCGACGCCGCCTTCCGGACGCGGCTGGTGCGCGTCGAGTATGTCGACGGCCCCACGGTGCATGTCGAAGCCGACGGCGACGGCCACTGGCGCGACCTCATCGCCAACCGCCCGCTGCCGGAACTGGAGGGCTGCATCGACGTGGACATCCGGATGACGCCGGCCACCAACACGCTTCCCATCAAGCGGCTGCGACTGGCGCAACACGAGAGCCGCGACATCGCGGTCGCCTATGTGCCGCTGCCCGACCATATGGACGACGACCTGCTGCCGAGGCGCGTCGAGCAACGCTACACCTGCCTGGTGCCCGATCGCCGCTATCGCTACGAAGGCCTAGCGAGCGGCTTCACCGCTGAACTCCTGGTGGACGCGGCCGGCCTGGTCGTGGATTATCCCGGCGTATTTCGCCGCGTGTGAGGCGAAACTCTCCTGGGGCGGGCAGCTAGCCTAGAGCTCTGCGCTTCCGGTGCTCACGGACCTTTAAGTCCGCTCCGCTCCGGTTCTCGAACTCGTCGCTATCTGCCACACCCCAGTGAATTTCGGGTCGAGCCCTTAGGAAAGAGATCAGCATGCAGCCAGAGGAAACCGTTCGCCAGGGGCGGTGCGATTGCGGCAACCTCAGCTTCACGGTGAGGGGCGAGCCGGTTCACACGCATGCCTGCGCCTGCACGGAGTGCCAGCGCAGCACCGGCAGCGTGATGAGCCATTCGGCCTGGTTTCCGGCCGACAGGGTGACCGTCGAAGGCGATTACACCGTCCATCATCATCGCGGGCCGGAACATCCCGACCGCTACAGGTGTTTCTGCCCGACCTGCGGCACCGGGCGGTTCTTCCGGTCGGGCGCGGCTTTCCCCGGCACCATCGGTTTTGCCGTCGGAAGCTTTGCCGATCCGGATTTCCCACCCCCCGCCTTCGTTCTCTACTGGGAGAACCGGCCGGCCTGGCTTGGCAGGCCCGAGGCGGTGCCGGTGCGGGCGCAGGCGGAAGAGTGACGCCGACCGAAGGAGGATCAACATGACCCAACCGCCATCCTTTCTCGGTTTGCCGGACCACCTCGCCGATGGGCGGCTACCGCGCGCGGTGGTTTTCGGCGCCGGCCACGGCAGCGCCTATCCGGGCCGGGAGAGCCTTTCCGCCTCGGCCGCCGCCGCCATCCGCGCCGCCAGCCAGGGCGATGCGCCGCTGATCGAGCATTGGGACTTCGATTTGGGTGGCCCGCTGTTCGGTGGCGGGCCGATCTCCTGCATCGATGCCGGCAACGTCGCCACCAGCGCTCAGGACAGCGCCGGTAATCGTGCCCGCATCGCTGCGAAAACGCGCGAAGTGCTGGCCGCCATGGCCGTGCCGATCCTGATCGGCGGCGACGACTCGGTGGTGATCCCCTTCCTCGAAGGCTTTGCCGGGCACGGGCCGATCTGGGTGTTGCAGATCGACGCCCATATCGACTGGCGCGACGAACTGCACGGTGAGCGCCATGGCTATTCCAGCCCGATGCGCCGGGCGAGCGAGATGGGCCATGTGGAGGGCATGGTGCAGGTGGGCCTGCGTGGCGTCGGCAGCGCCCGCCCGCAGGAGATCGAGGCGGCCTTGCGCTACGGCAGCCACCTGGTGACGGCGCGGGAGATCCACGGGCAGGGGGTGGAAGCGGCGCTCCGGCATATCCCGGCCGGTGCGAAGGTGGTGATCACGCTCGACTGCGACGGCCTCGACCCCAGCCTGATGCCCGGCGTGGCGGCGCCCAGCCCCGGCGGCCTCACCTACACCGAAACCATCGACCTGATCGCCGGGGTGGCGCGACGCGCGACGATCGCCGGCTTCGATCTGGTGGAGCTCTGCCCGGAGGCCGACGTCGGCAACCTCTCGGCGCTCACCGCCGCGCGGCTGGTGATCAACGCCATCGGCGCGGTGGTGCGGCAGGGGTGAGCGATTGAGATGATGCCGGCTAACCATTCCGGGCCTGTGCGCCGCGTCAGTTTGTACACAGAGCGGCTGGTCTTGCGCCCAACGAACCGGACCGATGCCGACAGGGCTTTCGAGATCCAGTCGGATTGGGACGTGACGCGCATGTTGCGCATGGCCAGGTTCCCGCCAGATCTTGATGAAACGGCGGGCTGGTTTGCCGAGCATGAGCAGGAGTGGCTGGCCGGAACGGCCTATCGGTTTGCTGTTCTGCGCGAGGGCCGCATGATCGGCTTGGTGGATATCGACGAGGTTGTCGGGGGAGAGGGCGACCTCGGCTATTGGTTTGAAAAGGCGAGCTGGGGGCAGGGCTTCGCCTTCGAGGCGGCACGGGCGGTGGCGGACTTTGCCTTTGGCGCATTGGGGCTCACGCGGCTGCGCTCGGGTCACGCCGCCGACAATCCGGCTTCCGGCAACGTGCTCTCGAAGCTCGGCTTCCACCCCCTTGGCGCAACCCGCCGTCCCTCTCGTTCGAGGGGACACGACATCTTGCATCAAAGCTACACTCTGTCCGGAGCGCGGCGGCATCCTGAAGACGATCGGGCCATGATATTTCGAGAAGGAACGCCCAGGGACCGCGAAGCCATCGCGTCGCTTCATATCCTGGTGAGCCGGCTAAGTTATGCGGAGATCCTGCCTGCCGATTATCTGGCTACGGTCATGCCCGAGGAAAAGGCTCGGCTTTGGCAACAGCGTCTTGCCCAAGGTGTCGATCCGGCAAAAATGTGCCTGACCCTGGCGGACGATGGATCCGACGTGGTGGGATTTGCCTGTTTCCTGTTCGATTTTGAGCCCGAGTTCGGCACCTACCTTCACAATTTATACGTGGCCCCGAACCATCAGGGGAAAGGCGTGGCGCGTCGTCTGCTCATGGAAAGTATTCGGCGGTTTTCGGCCGAGCGTCTGGAACGGCCAGTTCATTTGCTGGCGTTGGCCGAAAATCACACGGCGCGTCGTTTCTACGCGCGACTGAACGGGCGGTTGACGGAAGAAAAGCAAAATGTCGCGACCAGCTATCCCGACGTGCGCTTCGTTCGCTTTCAATGGCCGACGGCGCGCGAAATGAGTAAGGCGGCATGGCCGGCAAGCGCGTGAAAGGCCCAGACCTCGGGGGTGGTGATTGGCACCGGCCGCCGCGCATCATCCGGAACCCGTTACCGCCTGCGCCAGGCAGGGAGCGTGGTCGAGAAATCGCGGTTTGTCGCCCGGTTTACCGCGCGCGACCTAGGACGCGAGCGCCCGCTTAATCGAGGCGGTTCACGACTGCTCGCCCGTTGTTCCACCGTGTTGCAGGGTCCAGTAGCCACCCTTGAGCGCCATCAATGCGCCGTGGGTGCCTGTTTCGCGGACGTTGCCGGCCTCCATATAGACGATCAGGTCGGCGTCGCGGATGGTTGACAGGCGGTGGGCGATGACGAAGCTCGTCCGGCCGCGGCGCAGCTCGGACATGGCTTTTTGGATCAGCATTTCCGTGCGGGTGTCGACCGAACTCGTCGCTTCGTCAAGAATGAGAATGGGCGTGTCCAGAAGGAAGGCGCGGGCAATGGTCATCAGCTGACGCTGGCCCTGGGACAGCGACGCGCCGGCATTTTCCAGCACCGTGTCGTAGCCCAAGGGCAGGGTGCGGACAAAATCATCGACGTGGCAGCGTTGCGCGGCAGCGACCACGTCTTGGCGGGAGCTCTCGCGGCGGCCATAGGCGATGTTGTCGTGGATCGTGCCGGTGAAAAGCCAGGCGTCCTGCAGCACCATGGCGATCACGCCCCGCAAGTCGGAGCGCGTGAGATCCCGGATGTCGATGCCGTCGAGACGGATCGTGCCATGGTCGATTTCGTAAAACCGCATCAAGAGATTGACCAGCGTGGTCTTTCCAGCCCCGGTCGGGCCGACGATGGCGATCATCTGGCCGGGCTGGGCTTCAAGGTTGACATCCTCGAACAAGGGCTGATCGGGCTGATAGCGGAAGCGGACATGCTCGAAGGCGACGTGGCCGGCAACCGGCCGTTCCAGCCGCCCTTCACCGGCGTCCTCCGACGACATTTCCGGCGCGTCGAGCAGTTCGAACACCCGCTCGGCCGACGCCAGCGCCGATTGGACCTGCGCCACCATACTACCCAACTGCGAGACCGGCTGGCCGATTTGCCGGATATATTGGATGAAGGCCTGCAATTCGCCCAGCGACAGCCCGCCGGCCAGCACGCGGAAGGCGCCCGCGACGACCACCGCGACATAGGCGACGTTGGTCACCACCATGGTCGCCGGCTGAATCAGGCTGGCCAGCACCTGTGCGCTCCGGCTGGCCTTGGTCAGCGCCGCGTTCTGATCGGAAAAGCGCGCCTCGATCCGGCCGCGCGCGCCGAACACGCGGATCAGGGTCTGGCCGGTGAAGCTTTCCTCCACCGTCGCGTTCAAATTTCCCGTTTCGCGCCATTGGGCGGTGAATTGCGGCCCGGAGGCGCGCGTGAGCAGCCGCGTCAAGGCCAGGGAGACAGCAATCGCCGTGACCGCGACGATCGCCAGCGGCAGGGAGAGGACGACCATGATCGTCAGAACGCCGACGACCGTCAGCAGCATCATCAGAACCTGGCTGGCGATCTGCTGCAGATTCTGGATCACGTTGTCGATGTCGTTGGTGAAGCGCGACAACACCTCGCCACGCGGCCGCGCGTCGAACCAGCTGAGCGGCACACGCGACAGCTTGGCCTGCGACCGGCCGCGCAAATCGCGGCCGAGCTTCTGCACCACCTCGTTGATCAGCCGGGCCTGCGCCAGATTGAGCAAGGCGGCGACCAGATAGATCGCCGCGACGATCATCAGCTGGCGGACGAGCGCGGCGTTGCTGAAGCCGTCGCTGACCAGAAGATCCGTGGCCTTGCCGAGCTGCCATGGTCCGACCGTGCTGGCTGTGACGCTGCCGATGGTCAGGAGCACGGTGCCGATCAGGATGCGCCGGCTGGTGCCGAGAGCCCGCCAGAGGGCCAGCGCCGCGTTGCGGGTGTCTTTCGGCTTTCCCCCGCCAAGCGCCGCGCCAGGCCCCCTATGCCCGCGCAGTCCGGGGATCGGCTGTGAGGCGACGGCCGGGCGAGAGTCATCCATCCTGATCATGCGGCATCCTCGGCCACGGCCCGCTGCGACCGCACGATGTCGGCATAAACAGGGCAGTCCTCGATCAGCGCCGCATGCGGCCCGAAGCCGACGGTCTTGCCGCGATCGAGCACGAGGATGCGGTCGGCGTCCTGGATCGATGCGACACGCTGGCTGACGGTGACGGTGACCGCGCGAGCGGTGGCGCGCCGAAGCTCCGCCCGCAACCGCGCATCGGTGGCCTGATCGAGCGCCGAGAAGCTGTCGTCGAACAGGTAGAGATCGGCGTCGCAGACCAGCGCCCTGGCGATGGCGAGCCGCTGTCGCTGACCGCCGGAAAAATTGGTGCCGCCCTGGGTGACGGGCGCCGCCAGTTTGCCGGGCAGCGCGCGGATGAAATCGGCGGCCTGGGCGATCTCAAGGGCCTGCCAGAGCTTCGCCTCATCGGCCAGGGGATTGCCGAGCCGCAAGCTGTCGGCCACGCTGCCCGAGAAGAGATAGGTCTTTTGCGGAACGTAGCCGATCCGTCCGTTCAGCGCCTCGGGCGCGATCGCCCTGAGATCGACACCGCCGAACAAAATGCGTCCGGTGTTCGGATCGTCCAGTCGGGCGATCAGATTGACGATGGTCGACTTGCCCGAGCCGGTGGCGCCGATGATGCCGAGGGTCTCACCGGGGGCAACCTCAAAATCGATGTTTTCGAGCACCATGGCTTCCGCGCCCGGATAGCCGAAGCTGACCGCCTCGAAGCGCAAGGGCAGCCCGGTGCCTTTTTCCGCCAGGGCTTGCGGATGGGCGGGCGGCCCCACCATGGCCGGGCTCTGAAGCAGGTCGCTGATCCGTCGTGCGCTGACCAGGGCCCGCGGCAGCAGCACCACCAGCATGCCCATCATCATCACGGAGATCAGGATCAGCGAGACGTAGGACAGGAAGGAGATCAGCGCGCCGATCTGCAGATTGCCGCTGATGATGCGGCTCGAACCCGCCCAGATCAGGGCAACGGAGGCCAGCTGCATCACAGCGGTCAGCGTGGGGCTGATCGCTGTCATCAGCCGCCCGGCGCGCAGCGCGGTGTCGGTCAGGTCCGCGTTGGCCGCCGCAAACCGCCGGCTCTCGCTACCCTCTTGCAGAAAGGCGCGAATGACCCGAATGCCTTCGATCTGTTCGCGCAGGATCGTGTTGACCCCATCGAGCTGCTTCTGCATGCGCTGGAACAGCGGTGTGGCGCGAACCGTCAGAAAACCGATGATCAGCGCCAGGATCGGCACCACGATCAGCAACAGCTTCGACAACTGTACATCCTGACGCAACGCCATGATGGCGCCGCCCACCCCCATGATCGGCGCGATGACGATCATGGTCAGCGTCATGGTCAGCATGGTCTGCACTTGCAGCACATCATTGGTGCAGCGGGTAATGAGAGAGCCGATACTGAAGCTCTGGACCTGCGCCAGGGCGAGGTTGTGGACCTTGGCAAAGACGTCGGCCCGCAGAGTCTGGCCAACCCGGAAGGCGATATGCGCGCCGAGGGCGACCGCGCCGATGCTGAGCACGAGTTGCACCAGCGAGGCGGCGGCCATCAATCCGCCATAGCTCAGGATCGCGCCGGTGGACTTGGCGAGAATGCCTTTGTCGATGACATCGGCGCTAAACCCCGGCAGCAGCAGGGCCGCCGAAACGTGTCCCAATTGGCACGCCAGCAAACCAAGGAGGGCCCAGCCATGCAGGCGAAGCCGGGCGATCCAACCTGTCGCGGGCGCGGCCGGGGCGGCCAGGACGATCGAGGATTGGGGTGCGGTCATCGTTCGCCTTTTTTGCTCGGAACCCGACCGGAAACTCTATCGGGGCTCTTCCCATCGAGGACAGCGGCCCGCGCCAATTTCTCCCATCCTAGGTTACCATCAGCGCTTGGAAAGTGCCGATGAATTCGACAGGTCCCGCTCAAAGCTGGGTGATGGGGCTCCACGCGGCGTAGCGCGGCGCAAGATAGCTTCGATACCTGGCGTGCGGTACCAAACCCACCGCGGAAATCGGCCGACATGGCGGGGGACTGTCGCACATTGCAGCCGAGCCGGGCGTGCCCCTCATCGACTGCTATTTAAGGGCGCTTACCTTAGGTCACCCCTTATTTAACCCAAGTGGCTATTGCTTAAATAAGGCTGGGTCTGCATATTGGGGCGTGTCTGACCTCGCGCCCACTCTCCGGCTAGGCCATTTTGTCGAGACCCCCGTTGCGGGAGAGATGGTGCGCGCCTTCGTGCCGCCGCCCTTGCCGCCGGAGCCGTCGATCGACGTTCTTGCCCTGCTGGAACGGCTGAGTCTGGCGGAGCGAGCCTTGGGGCGTCTGGACGGCATTACCATGCTGCTCCCGCGTCAGGAACTGTTCCTCTATATGTATGTGCGGAAGGAAGCGGTGCTCTCGTCGCAGATCGAGGGCACGCAATCGACCCTTTCGGACCTGCTCCGCTTCGAGACCGAGGCGCAGGCCGGCCAGCCGATCGACGATATCCGCGAAGTCTCGAACTACGTCGATGCCATGATGTACGGGCTGGAGCGGCTGGAAGAGCTGCCCCTATCGCTACGGCTAATCCGTGAGATGCACGCACGACTGCTGCAAAGCGGACGGGGTGGCACGAAGAACCCCGGCGAATTTCGGCGCTCGCAGAATTGGATCGGCGGTTCGCGTCCCGGCAACGCGCTCTTCGTGCCACCACCGCCGACCGAAATGGATGGTTGCCTCGATGCGCTTGAGCGGTTCATGCACGAAGAAGGCTCGCGACTGCCAGCGCTGATCAAGGCCGGTCTGTTGCATGTTCAGTTCGAGACCATTCACCCGTTTCTGGACGGCAATGGCAGGATCGGTCGTCTGCTGGTCACGCTGTATCTCTGCGTCAACGGCGTACTGCGCAAACCACTGCTTTACCTGAGCCTTTATCTTAAAACCCACCGCGCCGACTATTACCGCCTGCTTCAGGAGGTGCGCGAGCATGGCGCGTGGGAAGCCTGGCTCGACTTCTTTCTCACGGGTGTCGCAGACACCGCCAATCAGGCGTTCGACGCGGCCACCCGGATCGTCGAGCTGTTCAAGGAAGACCGCGAACGGATCACGGTGGAGAGTGACCGGGCCGGCTCGGCGCTGCGTATCCATGATCTGTTCCAGCAAAATCCCTATCTGACGGCCAACCAGCTCGCTCAGCAGACGGGCCTCTCTGCCCCGACGGTGAATGCGGCGCTCGCCGATCTGGAGCAACTCGGCATTGTCGAGGAGGTCACTGGCCGCAAACGGGGCCGTGTTTTCAGTTATCGGGGATATCTCGCAATCCTGAGCGAGGGCGCTGACCCGCTCCCCACGGCGGTCTGAAGCCAGCTCAGTCCCCTCTTCTGCCGGAATATCAGGCTTCTCGTTCATCGCGATTTGCACAAGACACCGTTTGTCCGTGCTGTGATGGATTTCGTCGCCGCACTCATCCCCCAGCATGGCGCCTATTGCCCGACGTTCGCACTCGGGCTGGCACGACCCTTGAGGGACTGGCGGATCATCTGCCCCCAGTAACGGTTGAAGCCCGGCAGGGCGCCTCCTCGAGAAAATGCGGTTCGTTGCCCGGCTTGCCACGTGCGACCCAGTCGCGTTTTGCGCTGAGATAACAGGTCAATTCGGCCAGTTCGGCCGCCTTCTGTTTGAGCCTGGCAAGCTGTTCGTCCATCAGCTCGATTTCGCGGGCCGGCGAGAGACCCTGGCGCTGCAGTTCGGCGGTGATCTTGGCAATCTCCTTGAGGGGCATGCCTAGCGATTGCGCGAAGCGGATCATCCGTGCCGTTGAGGCGTCGCGCTTGGAGAAGATCTGGTAGGGGTTGCGGCCGCCCTTGGTGCCGAGCTCCGGCGCGAGCAAACCCTTGCGAACATAGAAGCGGATGGTGTCCTGGCTGAGCCCTGTCCGCTGGGAAAATTCACCGATCAGCATTTTCGCCTCGTGCCTCCAACACCCCTTGACCATGGACCTTGGTCCAGTCTTATAGAAGGAGCTCCCATATCTGTGGAGCAGTCTCATGTCGAGCGATCTGAACAACACGTCCTCCCCGCCGTTGGCCTTCGTGACGGGGGCGACCGGGCTTCTCGGCAACAATCTGGTGCGCGAACTGATCGCCGACGGCTGGCGTGTGCGGGCGCTGGCCCGCTCGCCTCAGAAGGCTGCCCGGCAGTTCGCCGGCCTGGACCTCGATATCGTGACCGGCGACATGCTGGATGTGCCGGCTTTCGCGGCGGCGCTGCAAGGGGTGGACGTGGTGTTCCATACGGCCGCCTATTTCCGCGATTCCTACAGAGGCGGGCACCATTGGGACGCGCTCAAGGCGACCAATGTCGAGGGAACGCGGGCGCTGTTGCAGCAGGCATGGGATGCCGGGGTGCGGCGTTTCGTCCACACCAGTTCGATCGCCGTGCTGCGCGGCGCGCCGGGGCAGATCACCGACGAGACCAAGCTGCGCGATGAGCGGGACGCCGACGATTACTATCGCAGCAAGATCCTGTCGGAGCGCGTGGTGCTCGGCTTTCTCGACACCCATCCCGATTTCTGGGCGGCCATGGTGCTGCCCGGCTGGATGCACGGACCGGGCGACATCGGCCCGACATCGGCGGGGCAGACGGTGCTGGACGTGGCGTTGGAACGCCTGCCGGGGGTGCCGCCGGGCTCGTTCTCGGTGGTGGATGCCCGGGATGTCGCCAGGGCGATGATCCTCGCCAACCTCAAGGGGCGGCGCGGCGAACGCTACCTTGCCGCCGGGCGGCATATGACCATGGCCGATCTGATGCCGTTGATCGGTGAGGTGACCGGGGCCAAGGCGCCGACGCGGCACCTTCCGCTGCCCTTGCTCTACCTGATCGCTGCCGGCAACGAAGTCTACGCGCGGGTCACCGGCAAGCCGGTGCTGCTCAGCTGGGCGGTGGCGCGCAACATGGCGAGGGAGGACGGTCGCTCGCGCTACGACCCCACCAAGAGCAAAACGGAGCTGGGCCTGGACTATCGCCCGGTCCGCGAAACCCTCCGCGACGAAGTGGCCTGGTTCCGCGCCAACGGCCTGTTGCCGGCCCGATAGGCAACTGTGTTGTGCTCATAGTCTGATGGGTTGATTGTTTCGGATCATCGCATTGAGGATGACGAGCAGTTGGCGTCCGGCTGCGATGAGAATTGTCTTTGGTGCTTTGCCTGCGGCTCTCATTCTTTCGCGTAGGGCGATGAGGGCCGGGATGCGGCGCGTGGCGGTGAGAGCGGCGATGTAAAGCGCTTCTCTGCCCTTCCTTCGTCCGCCCCAGATGCGTCTTGCTCCTTTCCATGTTCCGCTTTCGCGCGCATGGGGAGCGAGGCCTGCAAGGGAGGCAAGGCGTCGTCGATCAAGGGTGCCAAGTTCAGGGAGTTCGCCGAGCAGGGTCGCGAGGACTGTGGGGCCGACGCCGGGCACGGCCGACAGCAACTGCGCCTGTGCGGCCAGGGGCTTGCTTTCGGAGATGATGGCGGCGATCTGCTTGTCCAGTTTGTCTATCCGTTGGTCGAGGATGGCGATCATGCTTTCGATATCTTGGAGCAATTCCAGCTGTCCCGCGCTGTGGCGTCGCAGCTTTTCGGCTTTGCGGGCTTCGACCAACTGCTTGCGCCGCCTGAGAAAGTCGGCGAGACGCTTTCTGTCGGGCTCTTGTGGCGCAGTGGGAGTGAGCGGCAGGCGTTGGCCCATCTGGGCAAGGACGCGCGCGTCGACCTTGTCTGTCTTTGCAAGAACGCCGAGCGCTCGCGCAAACTCACGCGCCTGGCGCGGATTGACGCGGGCATAGTCCATGCGGCGCTGATCGAGGGCTTCCATGAGGATGCCGTCGCATCCACTGGTCGCTTCGAAGACAACGAGAGCAGAGACGTCGAGCGTGGTTAGCCATTCTGCGATGGCGGGCTTGGTATTCTCGATCCTCGACGTCGTCCGCCCGGCATTGATGCAGACGTCGATGAAGGCGCGGGAGAGATCGCAGCCAACGATGATCTGTGGCATGGT
The DNA here is from genome assembly GCA_018262505.1 of Pseudomonadota bacterium. GTDB lineage: Bacteria > Pseudomonadota > Alphaproteobacteria > Rhizobiales > Pleomorphomonadaceae > Pleomorphomonas. The sequence continues at coordinate 47,189 of JAGSYV010000041.1, read as the reverse complement.
AAGGCTCCTGTCCATGTCATGCGGGCTCGTGGTAGGCCCAAGCAACTGTTCAGGTTGAAGACCAAGCGGAGGGGGCCCTTGCTCCCAAACGGGGTGGTGCCCAAGGGGGGACGGGCTCCCCTCCGCCACCACACAGTGCCACATCACAAACAGACAGGGGGCGGCGGGATCTTCGCCTCTCCTGGGTAGCCTTACTATGTCTCAATATGGCATCCGAATGCTGCTTCCATCTGGTCATAGGTTAGCAACGTGACGGCATGACCTATGCGCTCGGCCGCGAAACTCATCGGAACAGTGTGGGCGAAAACCAAAGCGCCGTCTATTCGGACGTCGGACAGATTTAGGTGAGACTGAAATGCGGCCGTGTTTTCCCGCGCAAGTTCCATTCGCTTGAGATGCTTACCGAGGAGGTCCGGACGACCCTTTTCATCTGTCTTCCCCCGAAATTTGTAGAGCTGCTTAGCGATCTCGCTGGAAGTCTTGGCAAACTGAAGATTTTTGCATTCGAGAAGCATAACGCGCCCATCAGGATGCCAAGCCAGAACGTCAATATCGCCGGGATCGCCCGATAGCTTTCGGCCCAGAATATGGGAGAATTTCGCACCTCGCTTTGCCTGCCATCCAAGTTCCCTTAGGCGCGTGACAACTACTTCCTCGAATTCAGCTGCCTCCTGCGCAACTATATGCTCTCTCCAGCTCCGCATCTCTTTTGAAGCAAGCGAACTGAGATCGTATTGACCAAGGTAAAAATTGTGAAGTTGGATGCTGAAGGCGTCGCGGATCATGCCTGGCGCAATCAAGACGTCTGACTCGAGTGGTGGTTCTAATCTAATAATGGGGCGCCGAGCGATAGACAGGCGCCTTCTGAATCTCCACGGTTGCCGGTCCTGATCAGTGTATGGGGAAGAAATGCTCTTCCAGCCCTCGCGCGGTAATAGTTCGAATGCCGCAACAAACTGCTCTGCGCAAGTTGTATGCTCGCTGAGATACTGGATTAGTGCCGGCCTTGGCAAAATCTCCCATGCCCGCCCGGCTTCAACCAACCGATCTTGAAGCACTTCAAGCGCTACTCGGAAGTCCCTCAGGGATATCCCCATTTCCGCTTCCCATGCGATGGCGAAGCGGTCATCGATTTTGCTAATCGCTTGCTCTTCAGTGACAAGCTCAGGGTCATGCAGCAACTCCGAATAGCAGTGACGATTTCTGTCAATCTTCTCGCTAACGAAGGATTCGCCGACGGGTCTCACGATCGTATCAAGGAATGACGCATCAATTTGCACTTCTCCGGCCGGAGAGATGCGTACCTCGGGTCGCAGGCGGGTGAGAGCGGCCATCGCTCACCCCTCGCCATACCTCTCCGCCATATACCGCCCCGGCGAGGTTCCCAGCGTTTTCCTGAACATCGTCACGAAACTTGGGACGCTTTCGTAGCCGAGGTCGGCGGCGACCGTTTGCAGGGAGGCGCCGGCGGCCAGCCATTGGATGGCCAGCATGACGGCGAGCTGCTGGCGCCAGCGGCCGAAGCTCATGCCGGTCTGTTCGACGATGCGGCGGGCCAGCGTGCGCTCGCTGAGGCAGGCGCGCTTGGCCCAGACCTCCAGCGTTGAGCGGTCGGCGGGGGCGGCCATCATCGCCTCGGCCAGATGGCGCAGCTTGGGATCGGCGGGCATGGGCAGGTGGAGATCCTCAATCTTCGAGGCCGCCACCTCGTCGAGCAGCACGATGAGCAGGCGCGAATTCGCCCCGCCTTCCTCGTAGAGCGACGGCAGCCGCGCCCCGCGCCGCATCAGCTCGCGCAGGAGGGGCGACACCGACACGGCGCAGCAGCGCTGTGGCAGGCAATGGCTGACGGAGGGATCGATGAAGGCGTTGTAGCCTTCGAGCGCGCCGCTCATCCACACCGAATGCAACGCGCCGCCGGGAATCCAGATGGCGCTCTGCGGCGGCACGATCCACAACCCGCCCGCCACTTCGCAGCGCAGCACGCCGCGCTGTACCAGGATGAGCTGGCTCTTGACGTGGACATGCGAGGGAAGCTCGACACCGACAAACTTGTCGGCCACGAAGCCATAGATGAGCACCGGCTGGGGCACGTCGTCCGGGTCGATCCAGTCTTCCTGCGGGGAGCCGTTGGTGAGGATGGGCATGCGCCATGCTGGCCTGTCGGCGCCGTTTGGCAAGATCGAATAATAAACTGTCAGGGCTTCGTAATGACGCCATGGCTGCCAGTTGCTATTTATTTGCAACTGCCCCACGAGGCCGACGGGCCTCACGACTGCAAGAAGACGGCCATGAACGCACTGATCACATCCCCCACTTCCGAGGCGCTCAGGCGGCTGCATCTGGTGGCCGAAGCGTCGGACCGCGAGCTGATGGAACGCAAGAGCCGGGCGATCGCCGACGGCTCCGCCGACCGGGCGATCGCCGACGTCCTGGCCGCCGAGGAGGCGGATTATCGCGGCCTCTATCAGCGCTATTCGGCCAATTTCCTGTCGGTGTCGCCGGTCTACGGCCGCTTTCTCTACATGATGGCGCGCTCGGTGGGAGCGAAGCGGATCGTCGAGTTCGGCTCGTCGATGGCGGTGTCGACCATCTATCTCGCCGCCGCCTTGCGCGACAATGGCGGCGGCCTGCTGATCGGCAGCGAGATCGAGGAATCCAAGGTGGTGCGCGCGCAGTTCCACCTGGGCGCGGCGGGGCTGGGCGATCTGGTGGAGATCCGCGACGGCGACGCGCTGGAGACGCTGAAGGACGTGGGCGGCGAGGTGGACCTGTTGCTGCTCGACGGCGCCTTCTCGCTCTACCTGCCGGTGCTGAAGCTCGTGGAGCCCTGGCTGAAGCCGGGCGCGCCGGTGCTGGCGGAAAAGGCCATCTGCCCGGACTTCCTCGCCTACATCAAAGACCCCGCCAACGGCTACCTGTCGCTGCCGCTGCCGATCGACACGGGCCACCGCAACATCTTTTCCGTGCGAGTGGGGTGAGGGACACCGCCGTGAGGCCGCCGGGCCGAGGTGGCGGTCGCCTGATATCAACCGCTCGCTCGACCGTCACGAGGTCCTCTTTCTCACGCTGAGGATGACAGTTTTATATATATGAAACAAATAGTTATCTGACGCTTCGTCTTTCGTGAGCCATCTTCCCCCCAGAGAAGTGCCCGCGCTCGTCGTCCAGGGTTTCCATCAGTTCGATGCGATTGCCGAAGGGGTCGCTGGCGTATTTTCGCCGGTAGCCGTCGAGCGGCTGGTCGGGGACGGTGGGGAAGCCGGCGGCGTCCAGTGTGGCGCAGAGGCTGTCGAGATCGTCGACGAGGAAGGCCGGGTGGGCTTTCCTGGCGGGAACGAAGTCGGGATCGACGCCGAGGTGGACCTTGACGTCGCCGGATTGAAACCAGCAGCCGCCGCGCGCCGCGAGATGGGCGGGCTTGGTCTGCTCCGTCAGGCCCAGCAGTTGGCCGTAGAAGATCCGCGCCGCCTCTTCCTGCCCCGCCGGCATCGCCAGCTGGATATGGTCAATCCGCGTGAGGGTCATGTCCACCTCCAAGGGAACCACGGCGCGGGTTTTTCTTTGCGACCGCTTGCCGCAGGCGTTGAGCATCGCGCCGTCTGCCTTTGTGGCGTACGTCAGCAACCCCACAGCGTGCCGGCGCCTTCCGTGACGGTCAAGTTCTCGATGAAAGCTGGATCGGCACGGCGTGGCAAGCTGCCGGGATTCATGCCTTCAGGACATGCGCCTGGAGAGAAGCCGCGTCCGGACATGCAGCAGCCAGAAGACCAGTATCAGTTCGACCAACGGGGAGACCTGCAGGATGGGGCGGCGCATGACTATCGAGACCAGATCGGCCGAGCCGGTGCAGTCCGACGTCACGGTTTGCGGCACGGAGATCTGCCAGAGGTAGAGCGCCACATCGGCCAGAAGCGGCAGGACCACCACCAGCGTGACGAGGGTGATGCCGATGTTCATGGACGTCTTGCCGAGATCAAGCTTGAAGGCGCCCGGCTTCCGGCCGCGCACCAGCACAAACGCTACCGCCGCGGCAATCAGCGCCACGACAATGGTCCAGGGCAGAAGCAGGGCGCCCACGCCCTCCTCCAGGAGATCGGAACTGCTGCACTCGGGGTTGGGCGCGAACCAGGCGGGTGCGATGGCCATGTCGACCAATTTGGACGGCAGCAGACACCAGATGAGGGCGAAACCGGTCAGCCAATAGACGAGCCGATTGTCAGATGTTTTCAACATGGCATCCTCTCGCCCCCGCCCACACTCTTCGCATTGCACCCGTTTTCGTGCAAGGGGACGGGAGAGGGGACGATTGGCTCCCTCCCGAGCCTTTACCAGCGTTCATTCGATCCCCGGGGCTGGCCCTCGCCAACTGGTCCGGGCCTTGGCTCACGGCAGACGGGACCTCCATCGGCGTTGTGCCTCTTTCGGCCTGAGGTCCTGCGCTTTCGCGCAGGATGACAGATTTATATTTATAGGCAAATACTTAGTCGCTTTTCGCTGTACTCGGGGCAAATTCCCGGGCACGCAGGTGCAATATTTCCGATCTCGCATGTGCGACATGTGCGAGATTAAGCGATTTCAAGTACTTGGTGGGCATTGCCACCGTCTTCCAAGCGGAGTTTTTCAAGCTTGCCCGGGAATTTGCCCCGGGTACCTTTTCGCTCCCTATCAAGCCGTCAATCCTGCGCGAAGGCGCAGGACCTCGGGCGGAAAGAGATGTGAGAAAGGGATCAGGCTCCTTCCCGCTGCCCTCTACCGCTTACCTCATCACATGCGCTGCCAGATCGAGGCAGCGGTTGGAGTAGCCCCATTCGTTGTCGTACCAGGCAATCAGCTTGGTGAGGCCCTCGGAGGTCTGCATGCCGGCTTTGACGTCGAAGATCGAGCTGTGCGGGTTGCCCGTGAGGTCGGTGGAGACCACCGGCTCGTCGCACCACTGCAGGATGCCGCGATAGGCGCCGGCCGATGCATCGCGGATCGCCTCGGAGATCTCGGCGTAGGATACCTTGGTGCTGAGGCGACAAGTGAGGTCGACCATCGAAACGTCGGCCACCGGCACGCGCACCGCCATGCCGTTGATGCGCCCATTGAGTTCCGGGATCACCTTGCCCACCATGCGCGCCGCGCCGGTGGTGGCCGGAATGATGTTGCCCAATATGCCGCGTCCGAAGCGCCAGTCCTTGCGTGCCACGCCGTCGACCGTGTTCTGGCTGGCGGTGACCGCGTGCACGGTCAGCATCAGCGCCTCCTCGAGACCGCAGAGGTCGTGCATCAGCTTGGCGAGCGGCGCCACGCAGTTGGTGGTGCACGAGGCGTTGGAGACGATGGCCTGCCCGTCATAGTGGGTGGCGTTGACGCCCATCACGAACACCGGCGTGTCGTCCTTGGGCGGTGCCGACAGCACCACCTTCTTTGCGCCGGCCTTGATGTGGCCGTCGGCCTGCTCGGTGGTCAGGAAGCGCCCGGTGGAGTCGATCACCAGGTCGACGCCGGCGTCACCCCAGCGGATGGCCGCCGGCTCCTTTTCCTCGAAGGCGCGGACCTTGCGGCCGTCGACGATCAGGGCGCTGGGTTCGGTTGCCACCTCGCCGGCAAAGGCGCCATGCACGCTGTCGTATTTCAGGAGATAGGCGAGATGATCGATCGGCAAGAGGTCGTTCACCGCCACTACCTCGAGATCATCACGCGCCTCGGCCGCCCGGAAAACCATGCGGCCGATGCGACCGAAGCCATTGATACCGATGCGGATTTTGTCAGCCATTTTTCAGCTCCATTTTCCTCTCACAATTTCATACTAGGTCGCATAAAATGGAGCGTCCATTAATTTTTTGCGAAGCAGTATAAAATGAAAGATAAACCCGCGCGTGGCCGGCCAAGGGAATACGATCCGACGGAAGCGCTGGCCGCCGCCCTCGGTGAATTCCGGCGGCGCGGCTACACCGCCACCTCGCTCGACCACCTCTCGGAGGCCACCCGCATGGGCCGGCCGAGCCTTTACGCCGCCTTCGGCAACAAGCTGGAGATCTATCGCAAGGCGGTGCGGCAGTATTCGGAGCAATCGGCCGAGCGGCGGCGGCATGCCCTGTTCGACGAGCCGTCGCTCGGCAAGGGGCTCAGGGATTACTTCGACGAGATCGTCGCCGCCTATCACTCCAGGGAAGGCGAGCCGCTCGGCTGCCCGGTGCTGAGCGTCATTTCCGGCGAGGCCGCCGCCGATCCGGAGATCGGCGCCGAACTGGCCGCCGCCGTCGGCAAGACCGACAGCCTGTTCCTGAGAAGGATGACCATGGCGGCCGAGGCCGGCGAGATATCGCCCGGCGCCGATGTCGCGGGTCTCGCAGTCATGCTCGCGGCGCTCCAGCACTCTCTGGCGTTGCGTGCCCGGGCCGGTACGCCCCGGTCGGACCTGTTGGCGATCGCCCACGCCCATATCGCGCTGGTGCTCACGGCGGCGGGCCATGACGGCGGTGAGACGACGCGCCCGTGAGAAAGCCCGTGGCTCCGCGCCTTTCGTCATCCGCCACGCTGTCACGCATTCGGCTGGGGCCTGCGGGAGAATACGCACTAATTAATGAGTGCTAGTTTCATGTTAATATTTTGTTTACCATGTTTTGCGAGCCTCGGCTGTCTCGGGCCGAAACAGGGCGTTCTTCATAGCCTGCCGTATCCCGCCTGAGGTTCTCCATTCACCGGGAGGCCATATACTTGATTGGCTCCTTGTGGATGGCGCCTTCCTTCGCGGAAGCCCCTCTCGTCCCGAAAAAATGGAGCCAGGAGGCATACATGGCCCATGCTGTCGCGCTCATTCACGAAGAAGAAAACAGCAGTTTCGGCGTTTCCTTCCCCGATTTTCCAGGTTGCGTCTCGGCAGCGACCAACCTCAACGACGCGATCGCCCGGGCCGCCGTGGCGCTGGCCGCCCATGTCCGGGCCATGGGTGAGAAGAATGAGACCCTTCCGGCGCTGAGAACCATCGACGATATCCGCCGTACGCTGGAAATCCAGGAGGCGATCATCGCCGCCGTGCCGGTCGACCTGCCGGGCAAATCCGTTCCCTTGCAGATCACCATGAACGAGCATCTGCTCGAAGCGCTCGATCGATCCGCCAGGGCGAGTGGTGTCAGCCGGTCGGAGAAGATCGCCGAAGCTCTGCGCGCCAGCCTCAGCGTGTGACGCTCGATATCCAACCGCCCCGACCGCGGCGGCGATCCGAATGGGCTGCCGCCGGCCTTGGCAAGGGCATTGCCGTCAAGGGCGGCGATGCACGGGACGCCGAGGACTCTGTTTGCCACCAGGGAGACCGCCCATGACTTGCGAATTTCCGCATCCGGGTATCGTCCTCAGGGAAGAGTTTCTGGAACCGCTGGGAATTTCCGTTCCTGCGCTGGCCGATGCGATCGATGTTCCCCGCAGCCGCGTCGATGAAATCTGTCACGGCCGGCAAGGCATTTCCGCCAGCATCGCCTTGCGGCTCGGCCGCTTCCTGGCCTTCGATCCGCAGTGGTTCATGAACCTGCAGTCCAAATACGACCTGTCGGCGGCCGCCGAGGAGATGGCCGAGGTGCTCGATCGCATCCGGCCGTGCGAGATGGCCTGATCCGTTGCCGGGCCGGGCGGTTGCCAAATCACCGGCAAATGGAGTAGCGCATCCCGTGTGTCGGTGCGCGCAGCGTGTCCGACCTGATGAAAGGCTCGCCCCGTGAAATTGCGTTCGGCCGCATTTCTTCTCAGCGCCATGATGGCTCTCTCGGGCTGCGCGCTGTTCGGCTACGATCTCAAGCGCTCGGAGCGGCCGGTGCCGGCCAAGCTGCTGTCGGAGATGAACAGCCGGGGGCTCAGCGTCGCCTCGCCGATCCTGATCCGCGTCTTCAAGCAGGAAAGCGAACTTGAACTGTGGAAGATGGGGCGCGACGGCCGCTATGCGCTTCTCAAGACCTATCCGATCTGCCGCTGGTCGGGAAAACTGGGGCCGAAGACGGTGGAAGGCGATCGCCAGACGCCGGAAGGCTTCTACTCCATCGCCCAGTCGCAGATGAACCCCGACAGCCGCTACTATCTCTCCTTCAATCTCGGCTATCCCAACCGCCTGGAGGCGGCGCTCGGCTATCAGGGCGCGGCGCTGATGATCCACGGCGCCTGCTCGTCGTCGGGCTGCTATGCGGTGACCGACGACGCGGCCTTCGAGATCTACGCCGTGGCGCGCGAGGCGTTCAAGGGCGGGCAGGGGGCCTTCCAGGTGGAGGCGCTGCCCTTCCGCATGACGCCGGCCAATTTCGCGCTACACCGCGACGACCCGAACATGCCGTTCTGGCGCACGCTGAAAGCCGGTAGCGACGCCTTCGAGTTGACGCGTCGCGAGCCGCAGGTCGGTTCTTGCGGCGGCCACTATGTGTTCAACGCCACCAACCTCGACGCTTCGGCCGATCCGCTCGCCCCCTGTCCGCCGCTTGAGACGGACGCGGCGCTTTCCGCCGCCGAGGTGGCCAAGGCCGCCAAGGACGACGCCGCCATCGCTGCCATCGTCGCCGCCAACCCCGTGGTGCCGGCCATGTCCTATGTCGATGGCGGCATGCACCCGGCCTTCCGCGCCATTCTCCAGGAAAAGGGCGCGGCGAAGCTCTCCCGGATGACGTCGGAGAAGACGCCGGTGAGCCGCCCCGACGCGGCGCTGGCCGATCCCTTCACGCCGGACGTGCTGGCGAGAATGGCCGGCGGCAGCGCCGGCTAAGGGCGGAAGGCGCTCTCTGCCTTTATTGCGGCGTCATGCGAGTGTCTGATGGACGTGGGAGGCGCCGGAAGTCGCCCTCCCATTGTTCGAGCGCCACCGCCGACGGAACCCTCGACCAAATTTTGCTGGAATCGCCGTGAAACATGTGGCGCAAAGTGCGCTGCTGTTTTGCGCGACATGCTTTTGAACAAAGGCCCAAAGCGAGTTTCGCTCGTCCCGCGCCGCGGGCCAAGGAGGCACATGTGACTTATGTCGTCGCGCTCATTCAGGAAGAAGAAGACAGCATTCTGGGCATTTCCTTTCCGGATTTCCCCGGGTGCGCCTCGGCGGCCAACAACATGGACGACGTGATCGCCCGAGGCGCCAAGGCACTGGTCGCTCACGTCAAAAGCATGGTCGAGAATAACCAGACCTTTCCGCTGATCCGTACGGTCGACGATATCCGACGGAAGGGAAACCTCAACGGGGCCATCATCGCGGCGGTACCGGTGGAACTGCCGGGCAAGTCCGTTCCCGTGCAGATCACCATGGACGAGCGCCTGCTGGCCGAACTCGACCGCGCCGCCAGCTTGAGCGGCACTACCCGCTCGGGCAAGATCGCCGAGGCGGTTCGCGCCAGCCTGAGCCTCGGCGGGCTTCCGCCGCGCCGCGCCTAGGAGAGCCACATCTTCCGTCAGGCGTCGCCGGTAGCCAACTCGAAGCCCTCGTCGATCCAGCCCGCGATGCCGCCGGCCATGATCTTCACGGGACGGCCGAGCTCGGCGAGACGCAGCGCGCCACGCGCGGCGCCGTTGCAATGCGGGCCGGCGCAATAGGTGACGAACAGCGTTTCCTCAGTCCAATCCGCCAGCTTGGAGCGGATGATCTTGCCATGCGGCAGGTTGACGGCGTCGGGCACGTGCCCCTTGGCGAACAGGGTGGGGCTGCGCACGTCGAGCAGCACGAAGTCGGCGCCTTTTGAAAGCGCGTCATGCACGTCCCAGCAGTCGGTCTCGAAAGTGAACTCGGCCGCGAAATGCTCGCGGGCGATAGGACTGGGCGCGGCGGGGATTTCGGTAACACCTGATTTCATTGGGCTCTCCTGTGTTTGGCTGACGGCAGGATCTTGCTGATGCCTCGACAGGCTTGCAATTGGCGTGGATGACAATATACGTAAAGATCATGCCAAATGACGCCAACCACTTTGCGCCTCTGGGACCGCTCGCCGTCGCGCTGCTTTACGACGGTCTCTGCACCTTCGAGTTCGGCATCGTCTCGGAAGTGTTCGGCCTCTATCGACCGGAGATGGGACCGGGCTGGTATCGCTTTCAGAGCAGTGCCATCGAGCCCGGACCACTCAGGGCGCATGGTGGTTTTGCCATCATGCCCGACCGAGGACCTGAGCTGATCGATGAGGCGGACATCATCGTTGTGCCCGGCTGGAAGGGCGCCGACGTGCCGGTGCCGGAAGCGCTGTGTGCCAGGTTGCGGGCGGCCCATGCCCGAGGCGCGCGGCTGGTGTCGATCTGTTCGGGGGCCTTCGTGCTGGCGGCCACCGGCCTGCTCGATGGCGGCACCGTCTCCACCCACTGGCGCTATGCCGCGGCGCTGCAGCGGCGCTTTCCGGCGGTGACGGTGGACGCCGCCTCGCTTTATCGCGAGCACGACCGCGTCTTCACCTCGGCTGGCAGCGCGGCGGGCATCGACCTGTTGATTGAGATCGTACGGCAGGACTTCGGCGCGGACGCCGCCAACTCGGTGGCGCGGCGGCTGGTGGTGCCGGCGCATCGTTCGGGCGGTCAGGCGCAGTTTCTCGAACGGCCAGTGCCGGCGCGCCCCACCGGCGAGGTGGCGCCGCTGCTCGACCGGATGCGCGAGACGATTGCCCGCGACTGGACCACCGAGGCGATGGCGCACGACTGCCGCATGAGTCTGCGCACCTTCCTGCGCCGCTTCCAGGAGGCGACGGGCAGCAGCCCCGGCGACTGGCTGATCTCCGAGCGCGTCGAGGCGGCCAAGGGCCTGTTGTCGTCCGACGATCTCGCCATCGAAACGGTGGCGGCGGCCGTTGGCTTCGGCAGCGCCCACGCCCTCCGCCACCACTTCCGCAAGAAGGTCGGACTAACGCCGACGGAATATCGCTCGCGCTTCCTGAAGGTGGAGCGGCGAGCATGAGCGCCTTTCGCGCGCCACCGAAATACTACGTCATCACGCGGAAGCGGGCTTCGAGCAGATCGATTTCCCGGACCAGCTTGCGTGCCGCCTCGTCGGAAATCTTGCGAGCCCGGGCGTTGCGATAGATTTCGTCGCGCTCGGCGCGCAATCCGGTGAGGCGAAGCTTGTGTTCGATGTCGTCGATCTTACGGGCCAGATTGCGCTCATCGCCGGTCTTGGCCCGGCCATTGATGCGCTGGCGGTAGAGTTCCATGATCCGCGCGCCGGCATCGATATAGAGATCGGCATCGGCGCGGTCTTCGCCCATCTTGTGCTGCGCCTGTTCGATGGCCCGGATCGCCGCCTCGGCCGCCGCCGTGCGGGCCTCATCCTCCGCTTCCTGGTTTGACGGTTCCGGCGGCAGCTTGAGGTTTTTCAGAAGGTGTGGCAGCCCGATGCTCGCCGCGACCAGCGACAGGATGATCACCCCGGCGGCCAGCAGGATGGCCAGATCGCGGGCCGGGAACGGCGATCCGTCGTTGAGGGTCAGCGGCAGGGTCATCACGCCGGCCAGCGTGATGGTGCCGCGCACGCCGGCCAGCGACGTCGCCACGACGAGGCGCCAGCTCGGCGTTGCCAGGGTTTTGCCTTGGCGGGCGGCCCGGAACAGGACGAAGCGCATCGAGGTCCAGACCCACAGCAGGCGTAGCGCGGCGAGGGCCAGGTTGATGGCGACGACATAGACCACCAGCCACGCCGGATCGTGATGGCCGGTCTCCTGGACGGCCCGCGCGGCACCCGAGACGATCTGAGGAAGCTGTTCGCCAAGCAGGACGAAGATGATGCCGTTGGCGGTGAACTGGACGGTGTCCCATACGGCGCTGCGCCGGACGCGGGTGACGGCGAGCGCCTGGCCGGACTGCTCGGCGTAGCTCATGGTGATGCCGGCGGCGACGGCGGCGAGAATGCCTGAGCAATGCAGATGCTCGGCCAGGAGGTAGCTGGCAAAGGGAATGAGCAGGCTGACCAGGATCTGCGAGCCGCTATCCTCACCGAACTGTTTCGACAGCCAGTTCTTGGCCTTGGTCACGCCCCAGGTCACGGCGGTGCCGATGACGATGCCGCCGATGGCCAGCCAGAGGAAGGTGACGAAAGCGTCGGGAAGCGAGAAGGTGCCGGTGAGCGCCGCCGCCACGGCAAAGCGCATGCAGACCAGACCCGAGGCGTCGTTGAGCAGGGACTCCCCTTCGAGGATGTGCATCAACCGCTTGGGGATCGCCGCCCTGGAGGCGATGGCGGACACCGCGATGGGGTCGGTCGGCGAAACGATGGCCGCCAGCGCAAAGGCCACGGCGAGCGGCATGGCTGGGATCATCCAGTTGATGAACAGGCCGACACCGACGACCGTGAAGATGACAAGGCCGAGCGCCAGCTCCAGGATCATGCCCTTGTCGCGGAACAGGCCCTCTTTGGGAATGCGCCAGCCATCGAGAAACAGCAGCGGCGGCAGAAACAGCAGGAAGAAGATATCCGGCTGCAGTTCCACGCCGAGATTGGCCACCGAGGCGACGCAGGCGCCCAGCGCGATCTGGTAGAGCGGCAGCGGCAGGGTAAACGGCGACATGCGCGCCAGGACGCCGCTCAAGACGACGGCCAGCAACAGGACCAGCGCGATCGAAACCGTTTCCATGCCTTATCCCATGTGCGCCAGGAAGATAAGAGCGCCTTCTATCTCCCAAATCCCAGCTTTTGCTGGGCTGTACCTTATGTATTTGTTTTGTATATATAATTTGTCATGGTCCGCGAAGGCGGGCCACCTCGGGCAGAAAGAGGCGCGGGGTGATTACAGGGCACTTCACATCCCCGGAAATCTATATTAGCCGCGCGCTCTATCCTGCCTGAGGTCCTCTGCCTTCGCAGAGGAAGACAGTTTATGTCTATGACTTAACTTCATAATCCGCTCCCGGCGCTGTTCGATGCGTCCGAAAGCGGGGCTTGCGCTCGCCTTACTCGGCCGCTTCGAACAGCGGCACCTGGATCATTTCCGGCACCAGCACCATGCCCTTGTCGGTGATGCGGATTTCCGGGATGACCGACAGCGGGATCAGGTTGAAGCCCATGTAGGGCAGGGTGCAGCCCGACTTTTCCCACTCGGCCTTCAGCGCCTGCACTTCGCCGGCGACGACATGCACGCGCTTGTCGGACATCAGGCCGGCGACCGGCAGCGGCACCATGGCGGTGACCTTGCCGTCGCGGACGACGCAGATGCCGCCGCGCTCGGCCTCGATGGCGGCAAGCGCCACGCGCATGTCGGCCTCGTTGGTGCCGGCGACGATGATGTTGTGGCTGTCGTGGCCGACCGAGGAGGCGACGGCGCCGTGCTTCAGGCCGAAGTTCTGCAGAAGGCCATGGGCGATGTTGCCGTCCGACTTGCCGTGCCGCTCGACGACGGTGACGAAGGCGAGGTCGTGGCGGTCGAACAGCGTCTGCCAGTCGTTGGCCGGCTCGAGCTCCAGCTTGACGTGCTTCAGCACGATGCCGGGCAGCTCGGTGCGGATGACGTTGGCGGTGAGCGGCACGGTCGGCAGATCCGGCGTCAGCTTCAGCACCTTGGGCAGATGCACCGTCGCATAGGCGGCGTCCGGATAGCGGTAGCGCGCTTCCAGGGCGGCTTCCAGCGTCGGGGTGATCGAGCGGCGATCGACCATCAGCTCGCCGCCGTACCAGGTGCTCTGCGGCACCAGATCGTCGTCGAGCAGCACCAGGTCGGCGCGCCGACCGCCGCCGAGGCCGCCGATATCGCCGTCCATGGCGTAGCGCGTGGCGCCGGAAATCGAACCGAGCGCCCAGGCGGTGGTGCGTGGCACGCCGATCCGATAGGCCTGCCGCACCACCCAGTCGAGACCGAAGGCCAGGAGGTCTTCGGCGTCGCGGTCGTCGGTGCAGACGGCGATGCGGCGCGGCGAGGCGCCGAGCTCGGTCATGGTCTTGATCGCTTCGGGCAGCGAGTGCCAGGGCGTGGTCGGCGGGCCGCCGCGCAGGAAGATCCAGACGCCGGCTTCCAGGAGATCGTCGGCGATGTCGCGGTCGGTGGCCTCGTGGGTGTCGGTGACGCCGGAGGCGGCATAGGCGGCGACGAACTCGCGGCCGTAGACGTGGCCGGAAACGGGGCGGCCGCGCGACAGGGCGGCGGCGATGATGGCGTGGCTGCGCTCATCGCCCATGGTGACCGGCACGAAGTCCATCTTCTCGCCCAGCGCCACGGCCTCGGGCCACTTGTCGAACAGATAGGCGATCTTCTCCGGCGTCAGGTCGCCGCCGGCCGTCTCCATCTCGGGCGAGGTGGCGGGCACGGTGGAGGCCAGCGTGTGGAAGATGGACAGCGGCGCCTCGCGGGCGTCTTCCATCATCGCCTCGATGCCGGCGACGTCCATGACGTTGCCGATCTCGTGGCTGTCGCAGAAGATGGTGGTGGTGCCATTGAGCAGCGCCGCCTCGGCATAGGCGCAGGCCGTCACCATCGAGCTTTCGATGTGGATATGCGGATCGATCAGGCCGGGGGCTAGGATGGCGTTGTGGGCGTCATAGATCGTGGCCGAACCGCCCCGGTAGCTGCCGGCGGGCACCAAGGCAGCGATGCGGCCGCCGGAAATCCAGATCTCGCGGTCGTTGAGGATGCGGTCGGAATAGGTGGAAAGGGCGCGGGCGCCGGTGATCACCAGGTCGGGATCGGCGCGGCCGGACGCCACGTCGGCAAGGCGACGGGTCTGAAGGTGCAAAGGCTTGACGGAAAAACGGGTCGGCTTGGCGGTGCTGGACATCCGGACCTCTGGCTCGTTTCAAAAAGCCCCTCCGGCCGGGCCGATCAGGGCCGAGCCATGGTAAACGCCGGAGCGGGCGTTTCAAAGCCGAAAGTCGAGGAGAGTGTTTTGTTGGGATTGCGGCCCGAAGCAACTCACTATGAGCATGGGAGCCTAGCGCTCCTGAACAACCTTCTTAGCTGCCTCCGCCTTGGCGACTACTTCACGCAGGGATGGTTCAGCCGATTGGCCATAGCGGGCGATAATATCGTCAAAGATGCCGAACGCCTTGTCATTGCGCCCTAGCATTGCGAGCGAGACTCCCTTGTTGAAGAGCGCGGTGGCAACTTGTTCGCGTAGGGCCGGTTCAGTCGCCTCGCCGAAACGGCGGATGACATCGTCGAAGACTGCGAGCGCGTCGTCTTTGCGCCCCGCCTCCGCGAGCGTCGTCGCCTTGTTCCCAAGAGCTTGTGCGACTGCTTCGCGTAGGGCAGGCTC
The DNA here is from genome assembly GCA_018262505.1 of Pseudomonadota bacterium. GTDB lineage: Bacteria > Pseudomonadota > Alphaproteobacteria > Rhizobiales > Pleomorphomonadaceae > Pleomorphomonas. Next base: position 32,030 of record JAGSYV010000041.1, on the reverse strand, counting down.
GGTGGTTTCCCCATAGCGGGCGATAACCTCATCGTCGGCGGCGATCGCGTCGTTGCTGCGTCCGAGGGTGTCGAGGATAAGCGCCTTGTTAACGAGGGCCTTGGCCACCTGTTCGCGCAGCGGTAAATCGGTCTCCGTCCCGAAGCGGGCAATGACGTTATCGTAGCTGGCGATGGCGTCTTCGCCACGGCCAAGCTTGCCGAGGCCGACCCCCTTGTTGTAGAGCGCCAAGGCGACCGCTCCTCGCGCAAACCTCTCGGTCGCCGTGCCGTAACGGGCGACGATGTCGTCGTAGACGGCGAACGCTTCGTCACGACGCCCGAGCGTTTCGAGAGTGGCGCTCTTGTGGGCGAGCGCCTGAGCAACCGATTGTTGCAAAAGCGGGTCGGCGATCGTCCCGTAACGGCTAATGACTTCGTCGTAGGTGGCGATCGCGAGGTCGCCGCGCCCCGCCTTATCAATCAGTGCGGCTTTCTTCAGCAGCGCCTGGGCCAACGGTTCGAACAGTTCCGGTTCGGTGTCTGTGTCGTAATAAGTGATGAGCCTGCTCAGGATAAAGAACGCCTCTTTGTTGCGCCCGAGATAGGCATACGCGGCGCTCATATTGCTGACGGCGGTGAGAGCTTTGGCGCGTAGAGAAGCGTCGTCGGCGGTACCAAATCGAGCTACAACGTCGTCGTACAAGGGGATTGCTTCCTCGGCACGGTCAAGCCTCACCAGCATGAGTCCCTTGTTTATGAGAGCGTCGGCGACGGCTTCGCGTCGGAACAGATCGTCTATCGCACCGTAGCGCGCGACGACTTCGTCGTAGACCGCAAACGCGTCATCGGTCCGCCCGAGTCTTTCAAACAATGCCCCCTTGGTCAAAAATGCGTCGGGGGCAATGGGTGTCGAGAACGGATTATCTATCTCGTCGTAATGGGCGATGATGTCATCGTAGATGGCGATCGAGCCGTCGTTGCGCCCAAACCTTTCGAGCGCCTTTCCTTTGCCCAACTTCGCTCTGGCGATCATACTCCGCAAGTAGGGATCGGTTTCTGTGCCGAAACGGGCGATGGCGTCGTCGTATGTGGCGATCTCTTCGGTGGAGCGTCCCATCTCGCCAAGCAGGGCTCCTCGCCCCCAGAGCGCAGTTGCCACTTTCTTGCGAAGAGAGAGCTCGGTTGCCGTACTCAAGCTGACGATGACCTCGTTATAGTCGTTGAGCGCCTCTATCGGGCGTCCTGCACTAGCGAGTCTGCTCGCCCTGCCAAAGTGCACAGAGGCGAGCCTTTCACGTGACTCCAGATCATCTCTCGCGCTGTATTTAGCGATCAGATCATCGAAATGGGCGATTGCGTCTTCGCTGGATATGGCAGGTTCGGGACCAGCCGCCGAAGCTGGCGCGACGACGTTGAGACAGCCAATCACCGTCATGGCGAAAGCTGCGGCAGTGATGGCGCCGCTCAGAAGACGCAAGGGCTTTGCGGAAAAGCGGATCGGCTTGGCGGTGACGGACATCGGGGCTGGGCTCGACAGAGAAAAGCCCATCGGTCGATCCGATTGGGTCGCATCAGCTTAACTACCGGAGGTGGCATTTCAAGCGCAATCGAGATGGTGCCTATCCCTGATGCCGGCCCGCACTGCCTGTTGGAGGTCAGGTTTCCGCTCGGGCTCTCTGCGCCCTTAGCCCCTCTCGCCGATCCAATCCCCCAGAAAGCTGGCGACGGTGCGCAAGAGCGGATCGTCCTTGCGGGTCTCGTGGTAGCAGAGCCAGACGGGCGAGGCGAAGCTCTTGAGGGCGCGGCAGGCGATAAGGTCTGGCTCGGACGCTGCGGCGAGGGCGGGCAGGGCTGATAGGCCCATGCCGGCCTTGGTGGCAGCCAGGAGGCCGGATACCGAATTGGACCGGTAGGCGATTTTGGCGGCGCTGGCCAAGGACAGCAGCCAGGTGTTGGGTTCCGTCGAGGCCATCGACCCATCGCCGGCGATGATCGGGAAGGCGCCGAGGTCGGGCCGATTGGGGCCAAGCCATGGTAAACGCCGGAGGGGGCGTTTCAAAGCCGAAAGTCGAGGGAAGGCGCCGAGCTTGATGTTGCCCGCGATGAAGTTGCCGATGTACATTCAGCCTTGACGCGCATTGCTGAGGCGGGCGCCAGGGAGGGTAGCGATCATCGCTATTCGTCCATCGCCCGCTTTCTCGGGTGCACCGCCTCGGCGGCGCCAAAGAGGCTATTCGGAACATGCAGGCTGCGACCTACAAGAAAGCCCTCGTCGGAATTTGCCGGTTTGTGATCAACGAGCTGCTTCTCCTGCTCTTTATCGTGTTTTCATTTGCCGCACTGGGGCGGGGGGCGAATAGCGAAGCTGAAGCCATCTGTTTGGAAGAGTATCCTGAAGGGTCAGCGAGCGCTTTCGGCACAGCCTGCGACAACCCGCCGTCGATCCGAGTGCTGTACGCTTTGGCTGCCGTTCTCGTGCTTTCGGCTCTGGTTTATTCCCTGAGATCAGTTTTGAACAAACCGGCGAACTCGGTCGACGATAATTATGAATCCGCATTCGATTTACTTTCGCCCGCACTGAAGGTTTTTCTGAAGTTTCTAGCGGGTGTTTTATGTTTGATTCTGCTGTCCGTTTCGGCGCTTTTCTTCTTTGCCGCGTTGGTGGCATGGGCGGACTCGCAACATGTTTGCCCGTTCGGAAATCAGTGTAGCGATGCACAGGCGACTATGTGGTTCGCACGTCCTTTGACCGCTTCTGAGATCCGATCTCCCAGAAAGCTCGCAACGGTGCGCAAGAGCGGATCGTCCGTTCGGGACTCGTGGTAGCAGAGCCAGATGGGCGAGGCGAAGCTCGGCGTTTTTGTCGCAGGACATTGCACTACGCAAAGATCAGTCTGGTCCCCGATGACTCGCGCATAGTCGGGTCTTGAAGGATCGAAGCGGCAGGAAAGCCAGAGCGTGCCGCCGCCGAACACACGATGATTGTTCTCTCAAACGCAAAAACGCCGGTCCGTGAGGTCGGCGTTTTAGCAGACTTCGGTACCGCTGCTCCGCCGGCGGCTATTGCGGAATGCGCGGCTCGTCGCCCAGCGTCGTCGCAGTTGCCGCATGCGCGGCGGCGTGGCCGACGCGGTTGGAAATCGAGAATGGTGCCCCGATGCAACGGCTGTCGGCCTCTCTATAGACGAGCCTGTCGTCGACGATCGTGCCGACGTAGTGGCCTTCGGGACTGAAGACCTTGTCGCCGCGGAGTTGCCCAACCGCCAGGCCGGAGCTCGTAAAGATGTAGGATTCGTCCTCTAGAAGCGGAAGTCCGTTCTTTGTGTATAACCCCATGATTGGCCTCCCTATTTTCTTCGCTTTGCGCGAGACGTTCGGCATGGAACATGCGTGCTCCGCAGTATTTCTGCTTCGATTGAAATCGCTTCAGAGAATAGTTGCCGATTTCGTTGCGCGTGACCCGCAAGCTATTTCCGCTCGCCCGCCAACGTCGTGCGCGAGACGGAGCCGGCAACCCCAATTACGCGAGCACTGTTCTATCAATCCGCCAAAGCTGCAATTTATCAATTGGCTGTGTTAAGTATGTAAAAGCTGCAGGTCTGCTTTCCGTAATGGCGGTTCGCTGCGGCATTTGCCCAGTTGAGGCCGGCAGTTTTGCCGGGGCCTTATCGGTCGCATCATTCGGTTGGATGCACTCGGCTCAATCCAAGCCTGCCAGGTGACCCAACGGCCGACGTTGGGAACGAGGCATGCGCTTCCTCGACCCGATGATCGTAGCCCATCTCTTAGCAGAAAGGCTTAACCACCAGTGTTCGTGCGACGCACATGGGGTTGTCGCAACGACAGATAGGCAATTTCTAGAACTGGAGGTCACTCAAGGAAGTTAATGTCCAGCGAATTCTTGCCTCAATCGAGGATCGATTGCGTAAGTTCACCGGTCACCTCCTTTCGTTTGTTGCTGACAGGAGGGAGCATGAACCCGATTTCACAGGGTCGCAAGTCAAAAAGCAAAGCTGACTATTGTTATCCGTATTCGATCAGACATACCGTCGGACAGAGGACAATCTTCGGATGTGGACGCCAAACCCACATCTCTACAGGCCGTTAGCGCCAATCCGGCCGATTTGGCCCTTTCGCACCCCATGGGAGCGGCTGGCGGAACGATCGGCCGACCATCCCGTGCATTGACGCAAGATAGACACAATCCTATGAGAGCGAACGTTCGTTCGCGCCGTCGGGTGCCCCGGGGGAAGCCGTCATGAACTTCAACGCGCCACATCGGTCCGAAGCCACGTCGCCACAGCAGGACGAGCGGCGCGCCCACATCCTCGATGCGGCGCGCACCTGCTTCTCGCGGGCCGGCTTCCATCGCACGTCGATGCAGGAGATCTGCGCCGAGGCGAAGATGAGCCCCGGCGGCATCTACCGCTATTTCGCCTCCAAGGACGCGATCATCGAAGCGATCGCCCAGGAGGAGCAGTACGCCGGCCGGCGCATTCTGGAAGTGATGCTGGAGCCCGGCTCGCTGCACGACCGTCTCCTGCGCTGCGGCCTTACCTATATCGAGACGATGCGCGACCGCCGCGCCGTGCAGATGATGCTCGAGGTCTATGTCGAGAGCATGCGCAACACGGCGGTCGGCGCCTTCTTCGCCAAGTGCGAGGCGGAAAACCGCGTGCTGATGCAAGAGGTCTTCGCGCGCGCCAAGGCAACCGGCGAGATCGCCGCCGACGCCGATATCGACACGGTCATGATGACGCTGGTCGCCTTCGCCGATGGCGTCATCCTGCGCATGGGCCTCAACCCCGACTACGACGTCGAACGGGCCGAGACCATCCTGTCGCGCGTTGTCACGGCGGTGTTGGAAAATGAAGGGCCTGTCACCGCTCCCCCCTTGGAAAGAAGGGAGTGAAGCCACATGTCAGCGCGGATTAACTTTTGGTCATGTTTTAAGGCCGGCATATATCGGCCACGGGGACGTTGCGTCATGAAGTTCTGGGGTATGCCACTGGCCGGCGCATTGCTGGCCTGTAATATCGTAACGTTACCGGCGCTGGCCGAGGACACGGCGCCCGTCGCCGCGCCCACCGCGCAGGAGGTGGTGCCGACGGTCAGCGTCGTCAAAGCCGGCCGGCAGGCGCTGAGCCAGAAGGTGCTCGTCACCGGCACGTTGGTGGCGCGCGAGCAGGTGCTGGTGACGCCGGGCGTCGAGGGCCTCAAGATCGAAAGCATTGCCGTCGATGCCGGTGACCGGGTGGAGGAGGGCGCGGTGCTGGCGCGGCTCGCCGTCGACACCATCGACGTGCAACTGGCCCAGAACACCTCGCAGCTTGCCTCCTCCGACGCCCAGATCGCCCAGGCGCGCGCCCAGATCACCTCCGCCGAAGCGTTGGCGACCCAGACGGCCCAGGCGCTCAAGCGGGGGCAGGCTCTGGTGGGAACCGACGCCATCGCCAAGGAGGCCTTCGACCAGCGGCAGTTGGCGGCCGAGCAGGCCAAGGCGCAGGTCCTGGTCGCCCGGGAGACGCTGAATTCCGCCGAGGCCGGGCGCAAGCTCATTGAGGCGCAGAGGGCCGAGCTGGAGCTGCGCCGCTCCAAGACCGAGATCAAGGCGCCGCGCGCCGGGCTCATCCTCAGCCGCAACGCGGTGGTTGGGCAGGTCGCCGCAGCCAGCGGCAATCCGCTGTTCGTCATCGCCGAGAAGGGCGATATCGAGCTCGATGCCGACGTCACCGAGACGCTGCTGCCGGAACTCAAGGTCGGCCAGAAGGTGGCGGTGCAGCCCTCCGGATCGGCCATCTCGGTCAACGGCGTCGTGCGTCTGGTGCAGCCGGAGATCAACGCCGCGACCCGCCTCGGCAAGGTGCGCATCGCGCTGCCGGCCGATCAGGGGCTGCGCGTCGGCGCCTTTGCGCGCGGCACCGTCGAGGTGGCCCACAGCGAGGGCCTGGTGCTGCCGGTGACGGCGGTGACCGACGAAGACGGCGTGCCGACGGTGCAGGTGGTGAAAGACGGCGTTGTCGACACGCGCAAGGTCAAGACCGGCCTCACCGACGCCGGCCTGATCGAAGTGAAGGACGGTGTCGCCGAGGGCGAACTGGTGGTCTCCAAGGCCGGAACGTTCCTGAGGGGCGGTGACAAGGTCAAGCCGCAGGTCATCGAAGGCGCGGGAGTGAAGGGATGAACTGGAATTTTTCCGCCTGGGCGATCCGCAATCCTGTTCCGCCCATCCTGCTGTTCGTCTGCCTGATCGCGTTGGGGCTCTACTCCTTCGCCAAGCTGCCGATCACCATGATGCCGAACATCGACCTGCCGCTGATCTCGGTGACCATCACCGATAGCGGTTCGGCGCCGTCGGAGTTGGAAACGCAGGTGACCAAGCCGGTGGAGGACGCGCTCGCCGGCATCTCCGGCGTGCGCCACATCACGTCGACCATCACCGACGGCGTGTCGACCACCGTGGTCGAGTTCAATCTGGAAGTCGCCACCGACCGGGCGCTCAACGACGTCAAGGACGCGGTGGCCGAGATCCGCAGCGATCTGCCGGGCACGATCGACGAGCCGGTCAGCCGGCGCATCGACGTCGAGGGCCAGGCGATCATCACCTATGCGGCGGCCTCGCCCGCCATGACGCCGGAGGAACTTTCCTGGTTCGTCGACGACAAGGTGATCCGCGACCTGCAGTCGGTGAGCGGCGTGGGTCGTGTTGAGCGCATGGGCGGCGTCAAGCGCGAGATCCAGGTGCAGATCGATCCCGACAGGCTGATGGCGCTCGGCATCACCGCGGCGCAGGTCAATTCGGCGCTGAAGGCGGTCAACATCGACCTCTCCGGTGGCAAGGGCGAGGTGGGCGGCCAGACGCAGGCGGTGCGCACGCTGGCCAGCGCCCATTCGATCGCCGATCTCGCGGCGACGCGCCTGCCGCTCGCCGACGGCCGCAACATTCGCCTCTCCGATGTCGGCAAGGTGGTCGACCATTGGGCCGAGCCCAAGTCGTTCGCCCGGCTCGACGGCCGCCCGGCGGTGGCCTTTGCCATCTATCGCGCCAAGGGCGCCAGCGACGCCTCCGTGTCGGTGGCGGTCGGCAAGGTGGTCGACAAGCTTTCCAAGCAATACCCCGATGTGTCGCTGAAGCGCATCGACGATTCCACGGTGCAGACCTACAACAGCTTCGAAAACTCGATGAAGACGCTGATCGAGGGCGCGCTGCTCGCCGTTATCGTCGTCCTGCTGTTCCTGCGCGACTTCAGGGCCACCATCATCTCGGCCATCGCGCTGCCGCTGTCGGCCATTCCCACCTTCTTCGCGCTCGACATCCTGGGCTTCTCGCTCAACATGGTGAGCCTGCTCGGCATCACGCTGGTAACCGGCATCCTGGTCGACGACGCCATCGTCGAGATCGAGAACATCGTCCGCCACATCCGCACCGGCAAGAAGCCCTATCGTGCGGCGGTGGAGGCGGCCGACGAGATCGGCCTGGCGGTGATCGCCATTTCCACGACCATCATCGCCATCTTCTCGCCGGTCAGTTTCATGCCCGGCATCCCCGGCCAGTATTTCCGCCAGTTCGGCCTGACGGTGGCGATCGCGGTGTTCTTCTCGCTGCTCACCGCCCGCCTGATCACGCCGATGCTGGCCGCCTATTTCATGAAGACGCCCTACACCGGCGACGGCGAGGACGGCCGGCCCGTCTATCGCGGCTTCGTGCGCACGGCGCTGCGTCGTCTCATCTGGTTCGTGCCGCTCGGCGTGCTCGCCTATTTCGGCATCAACTGGCTGAAGGACCACGGCCCGCTCGGCGACAAGTCCGGCATCTTCGAGGGCGTCGACGCCACGGTCGATTTCCTGACCCGTTCCGGCGGCGAGATGACGGCGCTGTGGGTGGCGGTGGGCGTGGTGTTCTTCGCCCTGTTCTCGGCCTGGCTCACCCGGCCGCACCCGGAAGAGCATGAGGGCGGTCCCTTCGTGCGTGCCTATACCGCCTTCCTGAGGGTGACGCTGTGGTCGCCGAAGGTCAGGGTGCGCGGCCACGTGCTGAGCGTGCCGTTGATGCCGGCCGTCACCATCGTCGCCTGCCTTGCCACCTTCGTGTTCGCCATGGGAGAGGCTTCCAAGCTGCCGACCGAGCTGTTCGCCCCCGGCGATCAGGCGCGCATCGTCACCTCCATCGAACTGCCGCCGGGCTCGACGCTGGACGACACGCAACGCGTGACCGACGGCATCAGCCAGCGCATGCACGCCTTCCCGGAAGTCAGAACCGTGTTCGTGATGGGCGGCACCTCGCCGACCGGCACGCTGGAAACGCGCCGCGCCGCCGTCATCGTCAATCTGGTGCCGCGCGATGAGCGCACGCAGACGCAGAAGCAGATGGAATACAAGGTGCAGCAGGTGCTGCGCAGCATTCCCGACATCCGCTTCTTCTTCGTCAACGAGCGCGGCGATCGCGAGGCGACCGTCGGCGTGCTTGGCAAGAACGGCGCCGCCGTGGCCAAGGCGGCGGCGGCGCTGGAGAACGACATGCGGGGCGACCCGATGTTCTCCAACCCGTCGGCGCTGTCGTCCTTCGCCCGGCCGGAGATCCGCGTGACGCCGCGCCCCGATATCGCCTCCGATCTCGGCGTGTCCACGGATGCGCTGTCGCAGACCTTGCGCGTCGCCACCGTCGGCGATGTCGACAGCAACCTTGCCAAGTTCACCGACGGCGACCGGCAGATCCCGGTGCGGGTGCAACTCGATACCGCCGCGCGCGGCAAAATCGAGACGCTCGCCGCGCTGAAGATCCCCACCGCTTCCGGCGCGCCGGTGCCACTATCGGCGGTGGCCGATATCGGCTTCGGCCAGGGACCCTCGACCATCGACCGCTACGACCGGGCGCGCCTTGTCAAGGTGGGCACCGACATGATGCCGGGCTACACCTCCGGTCAGGGCCTCGATCGGATCAACGCCCTGCCTGCGGTGAAGGCCTTCCCGGCGGGCGTCAGCATCCAGAACACCGGTGACGCCGAAATTCAGGCAGAGATCTTCGAGGCGTTCGCCGTGGCGATGATCTCGGGCCTGACCATCGTGTTCATCGTGCTGATCCTGCTGTTCAACAGCGTGTTCCAGCCGATCACCATCCTGGGTTCGATTCCGCTGTCGATCGGCGGCGTGGTGGCGGCGCTGCTCATCACCGGCTACGCGGTGTCGATGCCGGTGATCATCGGTATCCTCATGCTGATGGGCATCGTCACCAAGAACGCCATCATGCTGGTGGACTTCGCCGTCGAGCGTCAGAAGCACGGCCTCAGCGAGACCGAGGCGATCATCGACGCCGGCCGCAAGCGCGCCCGCCCGATCGTCATGACCACCATCGCCATGGTGGCCGGCATGTATCCGGCAGCGCGTGGCACCGGCCAGGGCGCCGAGTTCATGGCGCCGATGGCGGTGGCGGTGATCGGCGGCCTCCTGGTGTCGACGGTGCTGTCGCTGGTATTCATCCCGTCCTTCTACCTGATGATCAACCGCCTCAACCGCGCCATCGCCTGGCTGTTCGGCAAGCTCGCCTCGCCGAATGAGTCCGACGAGAACGAAGTCCGGGATGAGGGCGTCCCGCACGTCGAGCCCCAGCCGGCCGCTCCGATCCGGCCGCATCTCGTGACCTCATCGGTGCAGCCGGGCCCTAGGCCCAAGCTGCTCGGCCCCGACGGCATGCCGCTCGCCGCCGAGTGAAGGTGGGGGAAGGAATACGAAGCCGCGCTCTTCACGGAAGTGAGGGCGCGGTTTTCGTTTTGGAGTCGAGCCGAACCACCGCGAGCTTGTTGGTGCTCGTACTCTGCTTGCCGGTCAAGTCCGTCTCTTCAGAAAGCCAGGGGCTATTTGGGCTGGTTCGTCCTGTTTGCGGCTACGAATTAGCCGATTTGCCATTGGCTTACATGGACGCGGAGCGGTCCTGTCTGATCTCGAACCTGGAGCGAATGGGCTATTCAGCTATCGGCGCGACTAAGCGGGACCCAGTCAGTTTGAATCATAGTCAGCGTTTTCGAAAAGGTCGCGAATTTCGGAGCTTCTCCTTCTTGACTAAGCCCGGTTTCCTGTCTGAGGGGCGCCAGGGGCGTATTCAGCGGGTTTTCGCGGAAGAACATTGAATTTTGTAATTTATTTTTCCTTATGTTGAAGTTTATTTTCTATTTTAAATATCTGCATGATGGTAATAAATATTTATTTTGTGAGTGTTTAGTTCTCGTAAATGTATTTATTTTGATTTGTTGATTTATATATCTGATATATACTTGTTTCTTCTTGTTATTTTATTTTTGAAGCGTCTCAATAAAATACGTATCTTTTTAGAAGGTTATACTCTGGAATTTCGCATTGTGAGTATCTGTAGATACAGATACATATATATACATTCGCTCGTCAAAGTTTCGAGATATGTATGATGAAAATCATGAGAAAAATATTCAATTTTACCGAGCGAAATAAATCTGTAAATAGAGATATCGATGATATTATTTCTCCATACAAAACGTATATTTTGAACACAAATTCACCTATATACTTCATGAATAGCTTACCAAAGAAAGTAGGTGTCCTTTTAAAAGAAGGGAATGTTGGTGGCAGTGTAGATTATTTTGATTCGCTACTGACGGATTATAATGAAGAAAAGAAGGCGCGATTTCTGTCGCGGCCTGCGGTTGTTGAGATTTCCGAGATGCTTTCTAGAAACAATATCTTCGGTATGAGTGGAGATATTTTGGATGTGGGCTGCCTCAGCGGCGAATGGACGCGTTATCTGGCAGAAATGACTGGCAGAAATTGCACGGGGATTGATGTAAATCCAGAAATTGTAGAAGTTCTCAATAAGCACAACAATATTCATAATGTGAATTATATATCAGGTGATGTCGAGAATTTGCCTTTTAGAGATGCGAGTGTCGGTCTGGTATTTGTTAGTGGTGTTCTTCAGTATGTTCCGGACTTCGAGGGTGCCATTTCGGAACTATATCGGGTTTCCAGTGAGTTTGTTTTTATCGGTCGGCTATCGTTATTTAGACATCATCCTGAGGTTATCGTATATCAGGATGGAAAGCACAAGGTATGGGCTAGAAGATTGCGAGAGGTGAGATCTTATCTGCTTGAGAAATTTGATATTATAGAGGAGAGTTACTCCTCTGAGGTTTGGTATGTGGATAATATATCTGAGCCGGTTATTAATTCACATTTCCTTTTGCGGAGGAAATAACCACTAGTGGTGCTGTGTAGGACACCGTCGGTGTAGATGAGCGTTAGGTTACGGCATCCCGCCTCTGGGCCATTGGCTATGGCTGGGCGAGCGGCATTGATGAACAGCCGCGAGATTAGGCGCAACCGGACGCCCCAAGGCGTCTATTGCCCCGGCGCCCATCTGCCTCCTATGGCACCAGCTTGCCCCACGCCAGATCGGCGGTGACCTCGCGGACCGACACTTGCCGCGCCGTTTCGTTCTCGACGATCCAGGCCTGCTGGTCGGTGTCGACCGTGGCGCGGAAAGTGCCGGCGTCATAGGTCAGCGCAAACAAGTCCATGCGGAGGTTGCCGCTGCCATTCATCTCGAAGAGCTTGCCTGTGATGGCGAAGGCGCGGCTTATGCAGGAGATCCTGTATTCCAGCATGTAGCGCGCGGTATCGAGCGCCGTTTCGTTGATGAGGCGAACGCGGTTGGCGATGCCGTTGCCGAAATGAGCGCGGGCGACCTCGACGGACTTGGAGTTGACGACATGAAGGGCGGCGTTGACCGACGATATGCAATTCTCGAGGTCGTCGATATAGCTCCACCCGACGGCGATGGCCGCTTCCCCTGAGCTGAAGGCGACCGACTCGGTGGAGGGGATGAGCATGTCGGCGACATCCTCAAGGAGCGATGCGTTGGCGTCGGCAATGGCGCGCTTCAGCCGGGCAGGGCTGGTAACGCGCGGCGCCGCGGTTGCCCCAAGGAAGCCCCCGGTCGCCGCGCCAGTGGAGGGATGCGCCGTTGCCATGATCAAGCCCTGCATCGCGCCTGCTCGGACCATCATGGTCGCGCCGAACCGATTGAGCCGAAGCCTCATGCCGCGGAACGAAGGAGTGAAGGCGAGATAGGCCCGCCGACTGTCATTTATGACATTAAGGCTTGCGCTAGGCTGGAGCGATGGCGGCGGAAGTGCCTGGGTGCCGAGCGGCAGCCATCAAGCGGTCGTATTGGGCCGAATAGGTCGGAAGGCTCCGTCTCTATCACCTATCGAGTGCCTCGGATAAACCTGTCCGGGATGCGTCTCCCCTCATCCTGTTAGGCACTATACCCCTATAAGGTCACACCTTTTCCTATGAAGAAGACCGGCTAGTCTCTCTCGCATCACAACGGCGGAGAGTGCTGCGATGCGTGTATTTCTGACGGGTGCGACGGGGTTCATCGGTTCCCATATCGTGCCGGAGCTTCTGGCTGCCGGGCACGAGGTTCTCGGCATGACGCGCTCCGAGCGAGGCGCCGAGGCGCTGAAGGCGGCCGGGGCGACCGTCCATCATGCCGCCCTGGAGGACCTTGACAGCATTCGTGCCGGCGCGGCCCAGGCCGACGCGGTGATCCACACCGCCTTCGACCATGACTTCAGCCGGTTCGTCGAGAATTGCGAGAAGGAGCGGCGGATTATTGGCGCCCTGGGCGAGGAACTCAAGGGCTCAAACCGGCCGCTGATCATCACGTCGGGGGTCGGCATAGGCGAGCAGGAGCATGGCGCACCGGCCATCGAGACGGTGTTCAACACCGCGCATCGCAAACCCGCGCATCGCCTCCGAAGAGGCCGGAAACGCCGCGCTGGAAGCAGGCGTGGATGTGCGCGTCATGTGGCTTCCCCAGGTGCACGACGCCGCCAAGCAAGGCCTCATCAGCCCGTATGTCGCCATCTGCCGGGAGAAGGGCGTTGTCGCCTATGTCGGCGACGCCGCCATCGCTATTCGGCGGCGCACGTGGGCGACGTCGCCAAGCTCTACGCGCTGGCGCTCGACAAGGGGCGACACGGCGAGCGCTACAATGCGGTGGCCGAAGAGGGCGTGCCAATGCGGCGGATCGCCGAGGTGATCGGCGCCGGGCTTGGTCTGCCGGTGAAATCGGTCACGCCCGAGGAGGCCAAGGCGCATTTCGGCTGGTTCGCGATGTTCGCCGGCTTCGACTTGCCGGCGTTGAGCGATCTTACTCGCCAGCCGCTGGGATGGACGCCGGTCGGCCCAGGGCTGATCGAGGATCTCCAGCGGATGAATTATGCGGTGCCGGCGTGAGGCCCCACTCTCGGGCAAGCGCCGGTCAGTCCGCCGGCGTTTGCAGATGGAACAGCAGCTTCCAGGCACCATCCTTCTCTTGACATAGGTGCTGGGGCACAGGGCGACGTAGGGCCCGGCATCTGGCCGTCTGCCCTTTGCCCGGTAGGCGCCAGCACGACCGTGTCGCCCGACGCGGTCTCCGATCTCTCGTCGATGCCCACGGATTGCCAGCGGGGCGCCTGTTTCAGGCTGGCGAGGATGGCCTCGCTCTTGAGGATGCCGACGGGAGGCGGGAAGATCATGTGGGCCTCCGGCGCCATTTTCTTCTCGTAGAATTCGGGGCCGTCCAGCCAGAATCTGTTCTCGGCGGTCCACAGATCTTGGAGTGTCATGGCAGAGTCCTCCGCGTGAGATGCCCCGGAAGCCTAGCAAACCCGGGAATCGTATGCCTAGTGGGCTACGCTAGGTGACGGAAGCTGAAGTGAGCCAAGTTATCGTGAAGGCCGTCGACCGGTTCGGTCTGAACAGGAGCCTAGCCTTGCTGTAAGCTCTCAGAGCCAGATCCCGAAACGACTGGAACCGTCGTTCGAAGGCACTGGCCCGGAGGGACAGGGCATGTGTGAGGGCGCGCACCGCGGGGATCGGCTCGTCGACAAAACGGCGGTGCCGGACGAGACGACGATCCGCAACTGGGTGGGCGCGGAGGCGTTCGCCCATTGGCAGGCGTTGCGGGACTGGATCGCGGCATCCTATCCCGGCGTGTTCACCCCCGACTGGCTTTATGGCGGGCGCAGGCACGGCTGGTCGCTGCGCTATAAGACATCGAAGGCCTTTTGCACTTTGCTGCCCGAATACCGCGCCTTTTCCGTCGTGGTCGTTCTGGGAGGGGCGGAGCGCACCAAGGTCGAGGAGCGGCGCGATGCGCTCAGCCCTCGGCTGATGGACCTCTATGACGCGACGGAAACCTACCGCGACGGCAAATGGCTGAAGATTGACATCGCCTCGGCGGACGCCATGAAGGATGTCACGGACCTTCTGGGCCTGAAGCGTCCTCGCCGCGCCGGCTAGACTATTCGCGTCAACGGCGAAGGGCTCCGATCGGCCGGCTCTGGCGAAGGCCGACTATACATTGTTCGGCTGGGGCGCCTGGAGCACCGCGTCCTTCGCCCAGGCAAGAACTTGGCTTTCGTCCGGCGGCAGGTCGATGCCGAGGCCGCCGTGGAAGGCGGCCCAGGCTTCGGCGTGCTCGACGCGGACGCCGGTGAGGAGCGGCGTTTCGGCCAGCATGGCCCGGCCGAACAGCGAGCGGAAGCCGCCGCCCTCGATCTCCCGGATGCCGAAGCGGCTGAGGACGAGAAGGTCGAGGCCGGCGTCGATCTGCCGTTCGAGAGCGCCGGCGATATCGGCCATGATCGATGTGTCGAGCTTGCAGGAGGTGGAGAGCGGCCCAAGGTTCTGGGAGATCGACCTGACGGCGCCGCTGGCAAGATCGATCAGAGCCAGCCCGTTCTTGCCGGCCACATCGCGCGCCTGGACCGCCCCGCCGACATGGGCGCCGGTGGACGATATGCCCCTTGCGACGCCGGCGAGCAGCGCGTCGATATCCGTTCCGGGCGGATAGAGGATGGCGGCGATCTTGGCCATGTCGGCGTGTTGCTCCTTGCGACGGGTCCGGCTGTGTGACGAGCCTATAGCATCGGGCCGAGAAGGGGGGCGCTTTTCGGAAAAATCCGATGCGCAACAAAGCCAGGAGCGGCGGGCTCCTTCCTGCCGCAAAACTACTCGCGGTTTGGATGGTGGGGCACAAGGAATAACAAATTCAGGTTTTATCAATCACATACGCAGATACTCGTTGGCCGGGGGATTCGAACGGATCCGATTTCCGGCCTGAGGAGGGCGGCATGGCTGCGTGGGGCGATTTTCGTGACCATACGAAATCCTATGGGATTGATAACGCTGCCTGCGAGGAAATTCGAGAGGCCTGGCTGATCCTCGACCGGCATATGAACGACATACTCGCCGCCTTCTACGGCCGCTGGATGCAGGTGCCCAAGCTGGCGTCCCTGGTCAGTGGCCGCGTCGACCACCTGAAAAAGGCGCAGTACGACCATTGGAAGCGGCTGTTCTCGGCGCGCTTCGACAAGGACTATTTCGACAGCGTGCATCGCGTCGGGCTCGCCCATGTCCGCATCGGGCTGGAGCCGCACTGGTATATCGCCGGTTACAACGACGTGTTGCAGCAGGTGTCGGTCATCATGGGCCGCCATGCCCGCCTCTCCGGCGCCAAGACGGCACGGATGATCGGCGCGGTCACCAAGGCGGCCATGCTGGACATGGATATCGCCGTTTCCGTCTATGGCGAGACGCTGATCCAGCAGATTTCCGACCGGCAGGACCGCGTGCAGGCGGCGATCGGCGAGTTCGATTCCCAGATCAACGACATGCTCGGCAAACTCGGCAAGATGACCGCCGATCTCGGCACCAGTTCCGGCGAGCTGGAGGCGCAGGCGGCGTCGGTGACCAGCCGCTGCGACAGCATTCGCGCCTCGCAGGAGATGGCCGGGAGTGGTATTGCCACCACCGCCGCCGCCACCGAGGAGTTGCACGCCTCGATCGGCGAGATCGGCCGTCAGGCCGAGGTGTCGCTGACGGTCTCCTCCAAGGCCGTGGAGGGCGCTCGCCAGACCGCCGCTTCGGTGAAGGGACTTTCCGACGCCGTCGACAAGATCGGCTCGGTGGTGGAGCTGATCTCTTCCATCGCCGCCCAGACCAATCTTCTGGCGCTCAACGCCACCATCGAGGCGGCGCGGGCCGGTGAAGCCGGACGGGGATTTGCCGTTGTGGCGTCCGAGGTGAAGTCGCTGGCCTCCCAGACGGCGCAAGCCACCGAGGAGATCACTGGCCAGATCGCCGCCATCCAACAGGCGACGCAGCAGTCGGTCAACGACATCTCCGGCATCACCGAGACCATCGCGGAAGTGTCGCGCATCGGCGCGGCCATCGCCGCCGCCGTCGAGGAACAGTCGGCGGCGACCGCCGACATCGCCAACTCGGCGATGGGGGTTGCGAAATCATCCGATGAAATCGGCGGAGCGATCGGCAAACTGGTGGAGGCCGGCCAGAAGACCTCCAACTCGGCCGAACGCGTTTCGGCCATTTCCGGCGAACTCGTGGAACAGGCGGGCGTGCTGAGGCAGAGTGTCGCGACGTTCACGGCCAAGGTGGCGCAGAAGTAGCGCCACCGGTTGCGTTTACCGTCTGGTGGAGCTTGGCCGACCGTTCCATCGCCGGAATAAGAGATCTCGCGATCCGGTGCGAGAATGGCCGGAAACCGACCTCGCCGCCGTCGCATTGCCGGCAGCGAGGGCTTGGGGCCAAACGCAGGCTGCCGTCGACCGCCTTGGCCGGCATGAACCTGCGCAGGCGGCTGAGCAGCGTCGCTTGCCCTCCGGCAGGTTGGCGCATTTTGTACGGGCTGGTTATGGCCTGGAGAATTTTTCCGGCCACCAACGTCGGCGGCGATGCCGATTTGATTTGAGACTGGACAGCCTTGGTCGCCGCCTCGAACTGAGTGGCATACGCACCAAGCGGTTCTTGGGTGTGCGCTGCGTTGACGTCGAGGTTTGTGTTGGTGAACGTGGGCTCAATCAGAACGACGCGCACGTTGAAATCGCGAATTTCGTGATCGAGAGATTCCGACAGGCCTTCGAGCGCGTGCTTGCTGCTGGCGTAAATGCCCATGAAGGGCGCCGGCAGAAATCCCAGCACGGAGCTGACGTTGATGATGAGGCCGTTTCGCACCCCGCGCATATAGGGCAGCACGGCGCGCATCATGCGCAGCGGACCGAAGACATTTGTGTCAAAGATCGCCGCGGCTTCGTCAATCGAGGTTTTCTCGACGGGACCCATGAGGGAAACACCGGCGTTATTGATGAGAATGTCGATCTTTCCGGTCTCTGACAGAACCCAGCCGATAAAGCCGTCGACCGAAGCGTCATCCGTGACATCCAGGGCTCCAAACTCGACGCCCGGGATCGAGGGAGCGCGCCGGGGCGTGCGTGCGCCGCCAAACACGCGATAGCCATTTTCCGCCAAAAGACGGGCCGTCGCTTCGCCAATTCCTGATGAAGCTCCTGTTATGACAACTACTTTTGGATCAGCCACTCAGGCCTCCTTTGCCATGCATTCGGGTTTGGTCGTCGGATTGCAACTGCGCCTGTCTGGCCTGAGCCGCGATCCGGTTTATAAATTATGATCGACATCTAACATGGGGTTAGATGTCGATCAACATATAAAATTGCGGAATTACTCGGCTGACGCCAACGTGCTTGGCGAAGCGGAAAGTCCTTCTTTCGCCTGATGATGCTTTTCCTCCTTGGGTGGCCTGATCCGGAACCAGGTCGCGTAAAGGGCGGGAAGGAAAAGAAGGATCATCACGGTGCCGACGGCCGTTCCGCCGATCAGCGTGTAGGCCATCGCTCCCCAGAAGACGGAATGCGTCAGCGGAATGAAGGCGAGGACGGCGGCCAGAGCAGTCAGGATGACCGGTCTGGTTCTCTGAACGGTCGCTTCGATGACCGAACGGTAGTCGTCGAGACCAGCTTTTCGGTTTTCCTTGATTTGCTCGGTCAGGATCAGGGTGTTGCGCATCAGGATGCCCGCCAGCCCGATCAGCCCGATAATGGCATTGAAGCCGAAGGGTTGGTTGAACAGGAACAGCACGGGAACCACGCCAATAAGCCCAAGAGGCCCCGTCAGCATGACCATCGCCATGGTCGCCAGATTGCGAACCTGGAAAATGATGACGATCAGCATGGCGGCGATCATCGCCGGGAAGACCTGAGCCAGCGCGACGTTTGCCTTCAGCGACTCCTCGATGTTTCCGCCCATCTCGATCCGGTACCCGTCCGGCAGGGAGGCAATCAACGGCTGGAGCGCTTTCATGACCTCCTTTGACACCTCCGGCGGCTGGGTTGCCTCGTTGATGTCCGAGCGAACCGTGATGACGGGGGTGCGATCGCGACGCTTCATGATCGGCTCTTCGAAGCGGATTTCCGAATGGCCGATCTGATCGAGCGGAACCGGCTTTCCGGCTCTGCTCATCAGGGAAAAGTCCGCCAGCCGCGAAGGATCGAGCCGATTTGCCCCGGCGCTGCGCGCCACGATGGGCACGTTGCGAATGTCTTCGCGGACCTGGGTGATCGGCAAGCCGCTCAGCAGAAGCTGCATCTGCTGCGCTGCCTCGGCGGGTGAAAGGCCGATGAGGTTGAGACGGTCCTGATCGGGAATGAACCGCACGACGGGGGTGCGATCACCCCAATCGCGATTGGCCTGACGCACGTCGGGGACGGCCTTCATGATGGCGAGGGCCTGTTCGGAAATCTTGTAGAGCTGTTCGGGATCCGGCCCCATGATGCGGAATTCCACCGGGAACGGCGTGTAGGGACCAAATACCAACTGGGTCACCCGCACATAGGCTTCCGGGGTCAGGCCGCTGGCGATCGCCTCGCGAAGGCGGAGCTTCAGAGTCTCGCGAGCGCTGGCATCCTCGGTGAGAACGACGATCTTGGCGAACGCCGGATTGGGCAATTCGGGCGATAGGGCGAAGAAGAAGCGCGGCGCGCCCTGGCCGATGTAGCTGGTGGCGATCTTTGTCTCTGGCTGCTTGTTGAGCCATCCTTCGAGCTTCTCGACGGTTGCCGTCGTCGTCTCGATGCTGGTGCCCTCGGGCATCCGCACCTCCACGAGGACTTCGGGGCGGTCGGACGTCGGGAAGAACTGCTGCTTCACGCTTCCCATGCCGACGACCGAGACGGCCATGAGGACGCCGACGAGGCCGCAGGTCAGGAATTTGTGGCGAACGGCGAACTCGATGACGCGTCGAAGGCGCTTGTAGTTTGGCGTGTGGTAGATCGCGTGATGACCGCCCGCCACGGGCTTTATGTCCGGCAACATCTTCACGCCGAGATAGGGCGTGAAGACGACGGCGACGATCCACGAGACGATCAGGGCAAAGCCGACGATCCAGAATATGTTGCCGGCGTATTCGCCGGCCGTCGATCTGGCAAAGCCTACCGGCATGAGACCGATGATGGTGACCAGGGTGCCCGACAGCATCGGCGCGGCGGTATGGCTCCAGGCATAGGCTGCCGCCTTGATCCTGTTCATGCCTTCTTCCATCTTCACCACCATCACCTCGATGGCGATGATGGCATCATCGACGAGAAGGCCGAGCGCCAGGATCAGCGCCCCCAGGGTGATGCGATCGAAAAAGCGGCCGGTTTCCAGCATGATGAGGAAGACGACGCCGAGCGTCAGCGGAACCGCGAGGGCGACGACGATGCCGACGCGCCAGCCGAGGCTGACGAGGCTGACGAACAACACGACCCCGAGCGCCATGGCGAATTTCAGCATGAACTCGCCGACGGCTTCCTGGATATTGACGGCCTGATCGCTGACCTTTGCCAGCGTGATGCCCAACGGCAGGTTTTGGGCGATCGCTGAGGACCGTTCTTCCAGCGCCTTTCCGAGCTCCAGCCCGTTCCAGCCCTGCTGCATCACGACGCCGAGCATGATCGCCGGCTCGCCATTGTGGCGGATGACGTAGGTGGCGGGGTCCTCGTATCCCCGGCGCACATCTGCGAAATCCGAGAGCTTCAGTGTCCGCCCGGCGGCGACGATCGGCGTATCGGCGATCGCCTTGACGCTGTTATAGGCGCCGTCGAGTCTTATGAAGACCTGCGGCCCCTCAGTATCGATCGACCCGGCCGGCGTCACGGTGTTGCGCCGCTGCAAGGCGGTGGCGATGTCCTGGGCGGAGATTCCCAGCGTCGCCAGCTTGGCGTAGGAGAACTCGACGAAAATCTGTTCCGGCCGTTCACCCAGGATGTTGATCTTCTTGACGCCCGGCACATGCAGAAGATCCTGCCGAATGGTCTCGGCCTGGCGCGCCAGGTCGCGTAGGGGCATGCCCGACGCCTTGAGGGCGTAGAGGGCGAAGCTGACGTCGGAATATTCGTCATTCACGAAGGGGCCGAACACGCCCTGCGGCAGGTTTCGCGCTTCGTCGCCAAGCTTCTTTCGCGCCTGATAGAACTCTTCCTCGACGGCGCCGGGCGGCGTGTTGTCTTTCAGCGTCACCGTCATGTAGGCAAAACCGGGCCGCGTCGTGGTCTCGACACGGTCGTACCAGGTGAGTTCCTGAATGCGCTTTTCGAGTGGCTCGGCGACGAGATCCTGCATTTCCCGCGCGGTCGCGCCCGGCCAGACGGACGTCACGGTCAGCGTCTTGATGGTGAACGAGGGGTCTTCGGCCCGCCCCAGCTTGGCGAAGGCATAGACGCCGGCGACGGCCAGCAGCACGATGAAGAACAGGGTGACCGCTCGTTCACGGACCGCCAGCGCCGAAAGATTGATGTTCATCAGTTGGCCGCCTCTGCCTTGTCCGCGCCGGTCCGCACACTGGCCCCCTCCTGGAGGAGATGGGCGCCGAGCGCGACGATGGTCTCGCCCACCTTCAGATTTGAAACGACGGCTCTTTCCTCGCCGATCCGCTCGACCTTCACTTCTTGAAAGTGAACGCTCGACGACTGGTCATTGACGATCCAGACGCCCGTGCGGCGACCGTCGTTCAACAAGGCGCCGACGGGGACCTCCGCGTCGGCTGGCTCGTCCTTGTTCTGAATGCTGATGGTCACCGTCGCTCCCAAGGGGGCGGATGAGGCGGAGCCTTCCAGCACCCAGCGCGTCTCATAGGTCCGGGTTTGCGGATCGGCTGCGCTGGAGATCTGCCGTAGCACGGCCTTTTCTTCGGTCGGGCGGCCGTAAACGGCGGCCTGCGCGATTGCGCCAACCTCGGGCCTCAGGTTCTCCGGCAGCCAGACGAGGGCTTCCCGCGGTCCCGCCTTGGCGAGGCGGATGACCGGCTGGCCAGCCGTGACCACCTGGCCCGGCTCGCCGAGCGTCTCGACGATCGTGCCGTCGACCTCAGCCACCAGGGTCGCATAGGCCGCCTCGTTTTCGGCGACCTTCTCCTCCGCCTCGGCGGCGGCGAGCTGGGCGGCCGACGTATCGAGCGCCGCCTTCGCTTGATCATACCTCTGGGGGGAGGCGGCCAGACCGTTCTTGACGAGCATCGCATATCGTTTCTCGTCGGCCGCGGTCTGAAC
Organism: Pseudomonadota bacterium; assembly: GCA_018262505.1. GTDB lineage: Bacteria > Pseudomonadota > Alphaproteobacteria > Rhizobiales > Pleomorphomonadaceae > Pleomorphomonas. The sequence goes on along the minus strand of JAGSYV010000041.1, from coordinate 10,630 downwards.
AAAGACGGCCCTGGCGGCCGCGGCGGCGTTGCGCTTGGCCGTCAGAGCCAGACGGAGATCGGTTTCATCCATGCGCATCAACGGCTGACCGGCCTTGACCTCGTCGCCAAGGCCGACGAGCCGCTCGACAATCTTGCCGGGGACGCGGAAGCCGACATCGCTTTGGACGCGCGCGGCAATCGTGCCGGTGAAGCTCCGGTTGGCGGCGACGGGAGGCTTGGCTTTCGTCACGCTGACAAGGGGAGCCTTGACGCGCGGGTCGGCCACCTCTTCGGAGCGACCGGGCTGCACCAGTATCAGGACTGAGGCTAGGAAGGCGGCGGCGGTCGCACCCGTGAAGGCGAGCGCGGCGGCGGTATAAACGACGATTCTTCGGTTCATCTCACTGACCCTTATTGACGGTCGGGGCGATCTGTTTAGATTGCATCTTAACTCTAATTGCATTATAGATGTCAATCGAAATCTAAATGGAGGCAGTCATGCGGGTCAGTCGCGCTCAGGCGGAAGCCAACCGTGAGACGGTGATCAACGTCGCAAGCCAGCTCTTTCGCGAGCGTGGCTTTGACGGAATAGGGCTGAAGGAGCTGATGAAAGGAGCGGGCCTGACCCAGGGCGGCTTCTACAAGCAGTTCGAATCCAAGGACGATCTGGCGGCGCTGGCGTCACGCAGAGCCATGGAGAGCGCGACGAGGCGATGGTCTTCGGTCGCCGCCCAAAGCGCCACCCCGCTCGAAAGCGTCTTTGATCTCTATCTCTCGGAAGGCCATCGCGAGGACGTGGCTGATGGATGTCCCCTCATCGCGCTCGGTTCCGATGCTGCTCGCCAGAGTCCCGAGGTCCGGAAGTCATTTCAGGATGGCATTACCGCCTATTTGCAAGCCCTCGGAGAGTTCTTGCCGCAGTCGTCCGGTGTGGATGCCAAGGCAAGGGCAATGGCACTGCTCTCCCTCATGGTCGGGGCAGTGACCATCTCGAGGATCGTAACCGACGAGCAGTTGTCCAGCGCCTTGCTTGAGGCGGCCAAAGCGGAAGCAACGCGCATTGCTGCTTCGGAAAAGGCAGCCTGAAGATCGGTTCTTGTTGTATCTCTACCCGAGCGCGAAGTCGGCCAGCAGGCCGGCGTAGGGCTTGGGCGGCGACGGGCGCCAGGCGCCGAGGCGCGAGGTGCGGTGGCCGAGCCGCACCAGCGTTTCCATGAGGCCGACGGCGGCGGAGACGCCGTCGATGACCGGCAGGCCGTGCTGGACTGACAGTTCGGCGGCAAGGTCGGCCATGCCGGCGCAGCCGAGCACGATGGTCTCAGCGCCATCCTCGGCGATGGCCGAAGCGATTTCCCTGGAGATTTTGGCGCAGGCGGCGGGGTTGCGCTCTTCGAGCGACAACACCGTTACGTCCGCTGCTCGCACGCGGGCGCAGCGGCTTTTGAGGCCATAGCGGGAGAGGTTGTGCTCGATCGGCCGGATGGACAGCGACAGCGTCGTCACCACCGAAAAACGGTCGGCCACCAGGGTCGCCAGATGAAAGGCAGCCTCGCCGATGCCGATCACCGGGGCGACCGCCACGGCGCGGGCAGCGTCGAGGCCGGTGTCGTCGAAGCAGGCGATGACATGGCCGTCGGCGCCCTCGGCATCGGCGGCGCGGATGGCCTGGAGCAGGCCGGGCAGGGCCAGCGCCTCGTCGTAATAGCCTTCGATGGAGGCCGGCCCCATGGCCGATTGTCCGGAGATGATGTCGGTGCCGGCGGCGGCTACCGCGCGGGCGGCAGCGGCGATCTTGTCCGTCATGGCCCTGCTCGTGTTGGGGTTGACCACGTGAATGCGCATCGGCTCACACCATGCCCTTTCCGGCGTCGGAGCCTTGCGCGGCCTGCCGGCGCTGCAGGACGCGGATGGTCAGCACGGCAATGAGGATCACCGTGAAGGAGACGACCGAAATCACCGTGCCCAGCGCGTAGATGTCGGGCTGGGTGACGGTGGTGGTGAGGCCTTGCAGATCCAGCGGCAGCGTGTTGACCGGGCCGATCGCCTGGCTGGAGCGGGCGAGTTCGTCCCAGCTCAGCGTGAAGCCGAACAGGCCGATGCCGACCACCGACGGGGCGATGATCGGCAGCACCACGTGGCGGAAGGTCTGCCAGGGCGTGGCCCCGAGGTCGCGGGCGGCTTCCTCAAGGCGCGGGTCGAAGCGGTTGAAGATGGCGAACATGATCAGCAGACCGAAGGGCAGCGTCCAGGTGAGATGGGCGCCGAGGCCGGAGGTGTAGAGGCCCATGGCCGTCTGCCAGTTGTCGGCGATGTCCCGCAGGCCCCAGTCGCCGAAGTGATTGATGATGTAGTCGTCGAGCAGGCGGAACTCCAAGGCGATGCCGAGCGAGGTGATCAGCGACGGCACGATCAGGCTGGCGATCGCCACGTAGAACAGCAGCGCCTGCCCCCGGAAGCGGCGGCGGAAAGCCATGCCGGCGGAGACCGAGATCACCACCGTCAGCACCATCACCGTGACGCCGAGGCCGAGCGAGCGGGTGAAGGAAGCGCCGATGTCGATGATGCCGTTGCCCTGCCAGAGCTTGGCGAACCAGGTGAGCGACACGCCGTTCATCGGGAAGGTGAGGCCGCCCTGCGGTCCCTGGAAGGACAGGATGTAGATGGCGATCATCGGCCCGTAGAGAAACAGCACGTAGAGGCCGAAGAAGATGGCCAGGAACCAGAAGGCTTTCGAGCGTCCTTCGATCATGGTCAAAGCTCCTTGCGGATGTCGACGAGCTTGGTCAGCGCGGCGATGATCAGGAAGGTGACGCCGAGGAGGATCACCGCGTTGGCGGCGGCGGCCGGGAACTGCAGCGCGTCGAGCCGGGTCTGGATGATCTTGCCGGCCGAGGCGATCTGCTGGCCGCCCATCACGCCGACGGTGACGAAATCGCCCATGACGATGGTGATGACGAAGATCGAGCCGATGACGATGCCTGGCTTGCACAGCGGCATGATGACGTTCCACAGCGTCTGCCAGCCAGTGGCGCCGGCGTCATAGGCCGCCTCGATCAACGAGCGGTCGATGCGGATCATCGAGTTGAAGATCGGCACCACCATGAAGAAGGTGAACAGGTGGATCAGCGCCAGGATCACCGAGAACTGCGAGTAGAGCAGCCAGTCGAGCGGCTCGTTGATGGCGCCGATGGCTTGCAGGAAGGAGTTGACCAGTCCGTTGCGGCCGAGCAGCGGGATCCAGGCGATCATGCGGATGACGTTGGAGGTCCAGAAGGGGATGGTGCAGATCAGGCTCAGGATGATCTGCCACTCCTTGGACTTCACCTCGAAGGCGAGGAAATAGGCGACGGTGAAGCCGATCACCAGCGTCGCCGCCCAGACGATGGCGCAGAACTTCAGCGTTTGCAGGTAGGTCTTGGCGATGGTGCAGAGGCCGGGCAACTCGGCAAGGCAGCCCTCGAAGCTGTCGGTATAGCCGCGCCCCGACAGCATCGGCAGCATCTGGTAGTCGTTGTAATCCCAGAAACTGACGATCACGACGAACACCAGCGGCAGCACGAAAAAGGCGAGGAAAACCAGCGCCATCGGGCCGGCTTGCAGCCAGGCTATGAACGTGGATCGGGCCGAGTTTTCCTGCATGGCGGCGGCTTTCATCGAAAGGGATGGCCGGGGTGGTTCCTCCCCGTGCGGGGAGGGGAGGAACCAGGCACGTCTCGTCGTCAGAGCCTGATCTGAAACTCGCTGGGGCGCGGCAGATGGCGATGAGTTCGAGAACCGGAGTGGAGCGAACTTCCTGTTCGTGAGCACCGGAAGCGCAGAATTCGAAGCTCAGGCATCCGCCCGAAAAGTTGCAGACTTTTCGGGCCAAGCGGATGCCCGGAGATGCCCGCCCCAGTAGAGTTTCTGGTCAGGCTCTCAGGCGGCGATGAACTCGTTCCACTTGCGAACCATGTAGTCGTTCTCGTCCATGACGGAGTTCCAGCAGGCGACGTTGCCCATGCGGTCGTCGTAGGAGCCGCCGTCACGCACGGCGCCGGCCTTTTCGAGCAGCGTGCCGTCGGGGCCCTTGATGTCCTTTTCGGCCGGCTTGCCTTCCATCCAGTAGGCCCACTCGTAGGGCTCCATGTTGGCCTTGGCGGTGGAGAGGACGGCCGAGTAATAGCCTTGGCGGTTGAGATAGCCGCCGGCAAAACCCGACAGGAACCAGTTGATGAACTCGTAGGCCCATTCCTGCTTCGGACCCTTGACGCCCTTGGACATGCAGAAGCCCGAGGCCCAGGAGCGATAGCCTTCTTTCAGCGGCTGGAACACGCAAGGGATGCCCATGGAGCGCACTTTGGTGACGGCCGGCGACCACATGGACTGGATGACCGTTTCGCCCGAGCTCATCAGGTTGACGCTCTCGTTGAAGTCCTTCCAGAAGGCGCGGAACTGGCCGGCCTGCTTGGCCTCGGTCAGGATCTTCATGGTCAGGTCGATCTCGTCCCTCGTCATGTTGCCCTTGTCGGGATACTTGTACTGGCCGGTCGCCTCGACCACCATGGCGGCGTCCATGATGCCGATCGAGGGAATGTTGAGGATCGACGCCTTGCCCTTGAACTCGGGGTTGAGCAGCTCGGCCCAGCTGGTGATCGGCCGCTTGATCAGGTCGGGGCGAACGCCGAGGGTATCGGCATTATAGACTGTGGGGATGAGCGTCAGCCACTCGGTCGGCGCCTTGGCGAAGACGTCGGAATCCGGGCCCTCGAGATAGAGCACCTTCCACGGCGCCGTGCCTTGGTTGCCGATCTTCTTGCCGTTGGGCAGCTCGCCCTTGGTGAACACCGGCGTGATGTTGTCGAACTCTTTGATCTTCTTGGCGTCGAGCGGCAGGATGTTGTTGGACGGCACCAGCTTCTTCAGGCTGAAATACTCGGTGTCCAAGACGTCGAAGCTGTTGGGCTGGGTCATCACGCGCTTGGTCACGTCGTCGGTGGTGGCGGTGATGTACTGGATCTTGATGCCGGTGTCCTCGAAGCATTTCTTCGAGATGGCGTCGCCCTCGTTGACGGCGGTGCCGAGGTAGCGCAGCACCTTCTCTTCCGAGGCCTTGATATAGGGAAAGCCGGTGATGGCTCCCGAACCGGCGGCGAGGCCGGCAACGCCGGCGGCCCCCTTGAGCAGCGACCGGCGGCTGAGGCCGGCGGAAAGCGTCTTTGTGGTCTCAGTCATGTGTTCGTTCTCCCCTCTGGGCCGCCTCCTTGGAGGTCGGCAGTGTCAGGTCAATCCGACAGCTATTCCCTGAGCCGCCGGGTAGCCCGATCCCTGATTTCGCAAGGCATTGTCATCTCTGCGAAAACAGGGAATTCCCGCCGGACGGCCATCGCCGCCCGGTCGTGTTACGCAAGGCCGTGCGCCTGGGTGGCGTCCCAGGTCGCGGTCACCGCGTCGCCCACGGCGACCGGCCGGGCGTCGAAGGCCGCTTCGCCGAGATGAGCGATCAGCTCATCGCCGGCTTCGGTCTTGATGACCACCTGCACGAAGGTGCCCTGGAATTCGACATCGGTGACGGCGCCGGCGATGCCGGCCTGACCGAGGCCGGGATAGAGCGCCAGTTTGTCGGCGCGCACGGCGATGGCGCCGCCGCTGGTTTCAATGACATTGTGGCCGCCGATGAAGCGGGCGACGAAGGCCGTCCGCGGCCGGTTGAACACCTCGCGCGGGCTGCCCATCTGCTCGATCCGGCCGCCGTTCATCAGCACCACGAGATCGGCGAGCGCCATGGCTTCTTCCTGGCCATGAGTGACGTGGATGAAGGTGATGCCGAGTTCGCGTTGCAGTCGCTTCAGTTCGGCGCGCATCTTGATGCGCAGGAAGGGGTCGAGCGCCGACAGCGGCTCGTCGAGCAGCAGGATCTGCGGCTCGGTGATCAGCGCCCGGGCGAGCGCCACGCGCTGCTGCTGGCCGCCGGAGAGCTGCGTCGGCAGGCGGCCGGCGTAGGGCGTCATGGCGACGAGTTCGAGCAGTTCGCTGGCTTTGCTGCGCCGCGTCGTTTTGTCGACGCCGCGCATCTTCAAGGCGAAGGCGACATTGTCGAGCACGGTGAGGTGGGGAAACAGCGCGTAGGACTGGAACATCATCGCCGTGCCGCGCCGAGCGGGTGGCAGGTCGGTGACGTTCTGGTTGCCGAGGATGATGTCGCCGTCGCTCGCCGCCTCGTGACCGGCGATCATGCGCAGCGTCGACGACTTGCCGCAGCCTGATGGCCCCAGAAGGCAGCAATAGGTGCCGGCGGCGATGCGCAGGTTGATGGCGTCCACGGCGGTGGTCGCGCCGTAGCGCTTGGATAGCGCCACCAATTCGAGCGCGGCTGGATTCGGCATCTGACCCCCTGGCTGATGCTGGCGCGATACGGCTGCTCGGCGGAGCAGTGCCAATCATTTCGCAAGAGCCGTGCCAGTGGTCCGGACAGGCAATTCGAGGGAAAATTCTAGTGTATTCAGCTACTTGTCTCGTTGATGCCGGTCTACGTATTTTGACTAGAATTTGGTCATATTAACAAATTTCGCCCGATTTTCCGGCAGATTGGATACATGATAAATCTAATCGTATACAAAAATCGCGTTTGAGGGATGCGATCCACTTGGTTATCATGATACCCAACCTCGCCGCGTCGCGGCCTTCCGCATGTCAGGAATCATGGCAACAGATACGTCGTCGAACGGCGCGCCCGATCGCGTTTCCCGCATCCGCAACGGTCTGTTGCTGGCCATTCTCGAACATCGCCTGTTGCCGGGTACCAAGCTCGGCGAAGACGAGATCGGCCAGATCTACGATGCCTCGCGTACACTGGTACGGGCGGCGCTGCAGCAGCTCGCCCATGAAGGCATCGTCGAGATCGAAAAGAACCGGGGCGCCTTCGTCGCCAGTCCGTCGCCGCGCGAGGCGCGCGAGACCTTCGAGGCGCGGTGCCTGATCGAGGGCGCCATCGTCGAACGGGCGGTGGCGGCGCGCTCGGAGACCTGGCGGACGCGCCTAGACGATCAGCTCACAGCCGAGGCCGATGCCGAAGCGCGCGGTGACCACAGGGCGGCCATCCGCCTGTCGGGCGAATTCCATCTGCTCGTAGCCGAGATGGCCGACCATGAACTCTACTACAGTCTGCTGCGCGAACTGGTGGCCCGCACCTCGCTGACCATCCTGCTCTACCGCCGCCACCGCGTCCACTTCTGCGGCGTCGACCATCACCGTCTTATCACCGACGCCATCGTCAGCGGCGATGCCGTGCGCGCCAAGGCGCTGATGATCGATCACCTCAAGGAAATCGAGGCCGAACTCGACCTGTCGGAAACCGAGGAAAACAGCGCCTCGCTGGCGGATATCCTTCAAGGATAGGTAGCTCCCCCATCTTCTTAACCTTCGCAAAATTGGGCGCTGGAGCCCCTTGCCTCTTTCCGTGAACGCGTTTAATAAACGCGTATAGCGAAAGAGGCGCCCATGCCACGTCCCCCTTTGTCCGATGAAGATCTCGATGCGACGCGCGTCCGCCTGCTGGCTGCGATGGCCAAACTGGTGGCGGAGAGTGGCTATGCCGCTTTCTCCATGCGGCAGCTGGCCAAGGAGGTGGGGCTGACGGCTGGTGCGCTCTATCGCTACTTCCCGACCAAGCATGCCTTGCTGGTCGCTTATTGGTCGGAGTCGATCGGCGCGCTGCATGCCGAGCTTTCGAACATCGCCGGACAAGTCGCAGATGCGCGCGAATGCCTCCTGCAAATGGCACGCGCCTATGTCGCCTTCGCACTGGAGGATCGGGCGCGTTTCCGCACCATGTTCCTGGAGCATGACCACGGTGAACTTGGCGAATTCGGACAAAGCACGACGCTCCTCACCCCCTATGACGTTTTTCGCGACCAGGTGGCAGTGGCCATCCACGCCGGTGTGCTGAAGCCGATGGCCCCGGCCATCGCAGCGCAAATCATCTGGGCAAGCGTCCATGGGATCCTGACTTTGGCGGAAAACATCGATCAGCTCGACTTCGGCGATGTTGCCGCGCTTGCCGATCTCGCGGCGCAAACCACGCTCGCCGGCCTTGCCTAACCCGGATGCTCTGAATGACGCGATCTGTCTTCGTGCGGGGGCTGTCTCTCGCCCTGTTGCTTTGCCTTCTCACCGCCTGCGAGGAAAAGTCGGCCGCCCCTGAGCCGCCGAGGCCGGTGCGCACCGTCGTCGCCGAACGCGGAGACGAGCGCCAGACCATGACGCAGACCGGCACGGTGACGCCGCGCCTTGAGACCGACGTCGGCTTCCAGCTGTCGGGCCGGCTGCTGCGCCGCGTCGTCGACGTGGGGGTGCGGATCGCCAAGGGCGACCTGATTGCTTCCATCGATCCCAGCGACATCGCCAACGAGCTGAAGGCCGCCGAGGCCGATGTGGCCAGCTCCGCCGCCGCTCAAACCATCGCTCAGAGCAATCTCGAACGCCAGCGCTGGCTGTTCGATCGGCAGATCGTTGCCAAGGTGAGCGTGGAATCGGCCGAGTCCGACTGGAAGGCGGCGGTCGCCAAGCACGACGCGGCGACGGCGACGCTGGCGAGCGCCCGTAACAAGCTCGGTTATGCCGACTTGAGAGCGAGCCTATCCGGTGTCGTCACCGCCGTCGGCGCCAATGCCGGGCAGGTGGTCGGCGCCGGACAGATGGTGGTCCGTGTCGCCTCCGACACCGAGAAGGACGCCACCTTTGATGTCGCGGAAAGCGTGATCAACAGCATTCCGCCAGATGTCGAGGTGCGCGTTTCGCTGCTGTCCGACCCTGCAGTGTCGACGCTTGGCAGGGTACGGGAGATCAGCCCGTCGGCTGACGATGCCACTCGTTCTTACCGGATCAAGGTGGGGCTTGCCGTGGCACCGGACGCGATGTCGCTGGGCGCCACGGTGACCGGGGCGATCGCCGCCCCCGGCGTTTCGGTGATCGCCCTTCCGGCCGAGGCCATCAGCGCCGCCGATGGCAAGCCGGCCGTCTTCGTCGTTGACGCCGCCACCGGCAAGCTGATGCTGAAGCCGGTGACGGTCGAACGCTACAGCGAGACGAACGCGCTGATCTCTTCGGGGGTCGATGCGGGTGAGCGCGTCGTCGTCGCCGGTGTCAGCAAACTTCGGCCCGGCCAGACCGTTTCGCTGGATGAGAGCGCGAAATGACCGATACACCCCGGAACGAGCGCGCCGACCGTTCTTTCAACCTGTCCTCCTGGGCGCTGCAGCAGCAGACCCTGGTCATCTTCCTGATGCTGCTGACGGTGGCCGCCGGCGCGTGGAGCTATCTCCACCTCGGCCGCAACGAGGACCCGCCGTTCACCATCAAGACCATGGTGGTCTCCGCCGTTTGGCCGGGCGCCACGGTGACCGACACCGCCAACCTGCTCACCGACAAGATCGAGGAGAAGCTGGAGGAGACGCCCTGGCTCGATCGGCTCGACAGCTACACGCGGGCCGGCGAGGCGGTGATCATGGTCAACCTCCGCGACGAGACGCCGCCCGCCGAGGTACAGGGCATCTGGTATCAGGTGCGCAAGAAGGTGGCCGATCTCGCCCCGTCGCTGCCGAGCGGCATCAACGGGCCGTTCTTCAACGACGAGTTCGGCGACACCTTCGGCACCATCTACGCCTTCACCGCCGAGGGCTTCACCGATCGCGAGCTGCGCGACCGGGTGAACGAGATCCGCAAGGCGCTGCTGGAGACGCCGGATGTCGGCAAGGTGCAACTGATCGGTGCCCAGGAGGAGCAGATCGATGTCAGCTTCCTGCCGGCCAGACTCGCCACCTACGGCATCGATCCGGAACAGGTGATGGCGGCGCTCAACGCGCAGAACGCCGTGACGCCGGCCGGCACGCTCCGCTATGCCGACGAGAAGGTGTCGCTGCGCGTCAGCGGCGCCTTCGCCTCCGAGGACAGCCTGAAGGCGGTGACGCTGCATATCGGCGACCGCTTCGTGCCGCTCTCCGACCTTGCCACCATCACCCGCGGTCCGGCCGATCCGCCGTCGCCACTGTTCCGCAGCAACGGCGTTCCATGGCGTCGACCGGCAACATCACCGAATTCGGCGCCGCCCTGAAGGCGCGCATGGCCGGCATCGAGGCCAAGCTGCCCTATGGCATCGACGTGCACTTGGTGGCTGACCAGTCGACGGTGGTGGAAGGGGCGGTCAATGGCTTCGTGAAGGTGCTGGGCGAGGCGATCGTCATCGTGCTTGCCGTGTCCTTCCTGTCGCTCGGCACGCGCGCCGGCCTCGTGGTGACGCTGTCCATCCCGCTGGTGCTGGCCCTGACCTTCGTCGGCATGCAGTTGTTCGGTATCGGCTTGCAGCGCATCTCGCTCGGCGCGCTGATCATCGCGCTCGGCCTTCTGGTGGACGATGCGATGATCACCGTCGAGGCGATGGTGTCGCGCCTCGAACTTGGCTGGGAGCCAACCCGCGCCGCCAGCTATGCCTATGAATCGACGGCCTTCCCGATGCTAACCGGCACGCTGGTGACCATCGCCGGCTTCCTGCCGGTGGGCTTTGCCGCCTCGAGCGCCGGCGAGTATTGCTACTCGCTGTTCATGGTGGTGCTGATCTCGCTGACGGCGTCCTGGATCGTCGCCGTGGTGTTCTCGCCGCTGATCGGCACCTGGGT
>JAGSYV010000004.1 GCA_018262505.1 Pseudomonadota bacterium | reverse complement strand
TTCATGCCGGGATTACCGAGGAAGTCGGCGACGAACAGGTTGACCGGCCGGTGGTAGACTTCCTCCGGCTTGCCGACCTGCTGGATCTCGCCGGCCTTCATCACCACCATGCGGGTGGCCAGCGTCATCGCCTCCAACTGGTCGTGGGTGACGTAGATCGCCGTGGTGCCCAGCGTCAGATGCAGCTTCTTGATTTCGGTGCGCATGCTGGCACGCAGCTTGGCGTCGAGATTGCTGAGCGGTTCGTCAAACAGAAACACCTTGGGATCGCGCACCAGCGCTCGGCCGATGGCGACGCGCTGCCGCTGGCCGCCGGACAGTTGGCTCGGTCGCCGGTCGAGCAGGTGGTCGATGTGCAGCATGCGCGCCTTTTCCTCGACCAGCGGCCGGATCTCCGACATCGGCTTGCCGCGCATCCTGAGGCCGAACTCCATGTTGCTGCGCACGCTCATGGTCGGGTAGAGGGCGTAGGACTGGAACACCATGGCGATGTCGCGGTCCTTGGGCTCGACGTCGGTGACATCACGACCGCCGATCTCGATCTCCCCAGAGCTCAGCCGGTCGAGGCCGGCGACGATGTGCAACAGCGTCGATTTGCCGCAGCCCGATGGTCCCAGGAGCACGATGAACTCGCCGCGCTCGATCTTGAGGTTGATGTCTTTGAGCACCCTCAGCGAGCCGTAGCTCTTGTTGCAGTTGGAAATGCGGATGTCGATCATGACGGTCAACCCTTGACGGCCCCGGCGGTCATGCCGCGCAGGAAGTAGCGGCCGAGCAGGATGTAGAGGATGAGGGTGGGAGCGGCGGCGATCACCGTCGCCGCCATATGGACGTTGTATTCCTTCACTCCGAAGTTGGAATTGACCAGGTTGTTGAGGGCCACCGTCATCGGCGCGCTCGACGGGTTGGAGAAGGAAACGGCGAACAGGAAGTCGTTCCAGATGCCGGTAAACTGCAGGATCAGCGCCACCACGATCACCGACGGCGACAGCGGCAGCACGATGCGGAAGAAGATCCAGAAGAAGCCGGCGCCGTCGATGCGAGCCGCCTTGATCAGGTCGTTGGGCACCGACAGGAAGAAGTTGCGAAACAGCATGGTGGTGATGGGGATGCCGTAGATCACGTGGATCAGGATCAGCCCCTCCACCGAGCCAAACAGGCCGAGGGTGCGAAGCGTTACGGCCACTGGCGCCAGCACCACCTGGAACGGCACGAAGTTGCCGGCCACCAGCGCGGCGAACACGAAACGGGCGCCCGGAAACGGCCATTTGGCCAGCGCGTAGCCGTTGATGGCGCCGATCATCACCGAGATCAGCACGGCAGGGATGGTCATCACCATCGAGTTGCCGAAATAGCCCTTGAGGCCGCCGCAGGTGATGCCGATGCAGGCTTCGCCCCAAGCGGTGATCCAGGGTTGGACCGTCGGCTCGTGCGGCAGCGTCATCAGCCCGCCAGACTGGATCTCCGGCATCGTCTTGAACGACGTGCTCAGCAGGATGTAGAGCGGGCCAGCGAAGAAGATAGCGACGATGGCCAGCAGCAGGTAGAGCACACCGCGCGCCAGAATGGCCTTGCGCCGCCGGGGCGTCAGCCAGCCGGATCTAGCGGGCCGGGATATTGCGTCTATTGGAGCCGACATCAGGCGCGCTCCCTCGTTTCGACGTAGAGGTAGGGGATCAGGATCGCCAGCACGGTGCCAAGCATCACCACCGCTGATGCTGCCGATAGGCCGAGATTGGTGCGCCGGAACGCCATGTCGAACATGAACACCGACGGCAGGTCGGACGATACGCCGGGGCCGCCATTGGTCAGCGCCACCACGAGGTCGAAGGCGCGGACGATGGAGAGCGACAGCAGCACCACGACGGTGAGAAAAACCGGCGCCAGCATTGGGATGACGATGTAGACGTAGACCCGCCAGGCGGGGATGCCGTCGACCGCCGCCGCCTTCCAGATGTCCTCGTCGATGCCGCGCAGGCCGGCGAGGAACAGCGCCATGACGAGGCCGCAGCCCTGCCAGAACGCGGCCACCACCAGCGCCCAGATGACGGTGTCCGGATTGGTAAGCCAATCGAGGCGAAAACTGGTGAAGCCGAGCTGATGCACCATCACCTCGATGCCGAGTGTCGGATTGAGCAGCCACTGCCAGATGATGCCGGTCACCACGAAGGACATTGCCATCGGATACATGACGATCGACCGGAAGAAGCTTTCGGCGCGGATACGCTGGTCGATCAGGATGGCGATCAGAAGCCCGAGCGAAATGGTGACGAGCAGGAACAGGCCACCGAACAGGAACATGTTGGTGAAGGCGACATGCCAGCGCGGCGTGTGAAACAGCCGCCAGTACTGTTCCAGTCCAACGAAACTATCAAAGCGCGGGAAGGCCTTGCTGTTGGTCGTGGAGACGGCCGCCGTGTAGGCGATGAAGCCGTAGAGGAAGATCGCGATCAGCGCCAGCGAGGGCGACAGGGCGACCTGCGACACGTGCCGCTGGAGAAATCTGCGCATGATCGGAGCCTTCGCTTCACGGATCGGAGGCAGGCCGGTGGTTTCCCGCCGGCCCAGCTTGTCGAAATCCTGTCAACGGGTCGCCGCCACGGCGTCGGCCATGGCCGTGACACCTTCCTGCGGCGTCATCTTGCTATGCAGGAAGGTGGTCATCTGGTCGACCAGCGCACCGATGCCGGTGGCGTCGGTGACGTTGTCCGGAACGAGGAACAGATGGCCCGCGGCCGCTTCGCCCATGGCGATCTGGGCACAAGGGTCGAACCCGGTCTTGTCGATGTCGAGGCGCGGCGGAATCGAGCCCTTGCGCAGGCTGAATTCCTTCTGCACCACCGGGTCCATGATCGTCTTGGCGAGCGCAAGCTGGGCCTCGCGGGTCGCCGGGTCCTTGACGGCGGTCATGGCGAAGGCATCGGTGCCGAACACCAGCGTCTTGCCACCAGCCGGGAATACCTCGCAGGCGATGTCCTTGCCAGGAGCCTTGCCCGCCGCCACGAACTCGCCCTTCAGCCAGTCGCCCATGATCATGTAGGCCGCCTTGCCGTTGATCAGCAGGCCACCGGTGATGTTCCAGTCGCGGCTCGGGCTGCCGGGATCGACGAGGTCGCGCACCTTGGCGAAGGTCTCGAAGGCCTTGAGCATCTCCGGGCTGCGCAAGGCAGCGTCGTCGAGGTCGTAGGTGACCTTGGTCAGGAAATCACGGCCGCCGACATCGATCAGGATGCTCTCGAAAACGAAGATTTCCTGCCAGGACTGGCCGCCGAGCGCCAGCGGGATATAGCCCTTGGCGCGGATCTTGTCGGCTGAGGCGATCAGTTCGTCCCAGGTCTTCGGCATGGGGATGCCGACGTCGTCGAGAACGGCCTGGTTACCCCACAGCCAGTTGTGGCCGTGAATGTCCATCGGCGCGGTGACGTATTTGCCTTTGTACTTGGCATTGTCGGCGATCACCTTGGGCAGCAGCTTGTCCCAATCTTGAGCCACCGCGTCGATGTCGTTGAGCTGGCCTTCTTCGGCCAGCGCCATCAGCGGCGCACCCACCTGCCACTGCATGGAGGTCGGCGGATCGCCGCCGAGAATACGGGTGCGCGCCACCATGCGTGCGGCTTCGCCGCCGGCCACAGGATTGTCCTTCCAGGTGTTGCCGGTCTTTTCATAGGCTTCGACCAGGATCTTCAAGGCTGCCGCTTCGCCGCCTGTGGTCCACCAGTGAATGAATACCGGCGTGGTCGTCGTCAGGGCAAAGGCCATGGCCGTGCCCAGCACTCCAAGTTTCGTGAACATCTCTCTCCTCCTTCGTCGCGGCCCTCTCCCTTCGGGCCCCTCCAACACCGTCATCCGCTTCGGCCGCTGAGATGCGGCCCGACGGGAAATGCCCTCGCTTCCCGTCTCCGGATCACCCCTTCAGAAAGCCGGCGAGCCAGCGGCCGCTGTCTTTCATGGTCCGCTTCTGGGTTGCGAAATCGACGTGCACCAAGCCAAACCGCTTGGAATAGCCTTCCGCCCACTCGAAATTATCGAGCAGGCTCCAGACGAAATAGCCGGCGAGGTCGACGCCGCCGTCCATCGCCGCGCGCAACGCGTCGATATGCCGATGGATGTAGGCGGCGCGCTGTTCGTCGTGGATCGCGCCGTCCTCTCCGATTACGTCGGGATAGGTCGCACCGTTCTCGGTGATGACGATAGGGACCGGCTGATAGTCACGTTTGACGCGAGAAAGCAGCTCGGTCAGGCCTTCCGGATAGACCTCCCAGCCAAAGCCCGTGACGTCGGTGGCGTCTGGTTCGATGACGCGCGACCGCATCGGCCCGCCCTTGGGATCGTCGGCGATGATCTCGCGGAAATAGTAGTTGATACCGAGGAAATCGGTCCGCCCGGCGATGATGGCAAGGTCGCCGTCGAAAGCCGTCGGTGCGGCGTCACCGAGTTCGCGCAAAACATCCTCTGGATAGCCGCGACCGTGCAACGGGTCGAGGAACCAGCGGTTCCTGAGGCCATCGTGGCGGATGGCGGCGCGCCGGTCGGCCTCGGAGTTGGACGCCGTGTGGATAGGATGCAGGCTGAGCGCGATGCCGCAACGGGCGTCGGCGACGTTGGCTCGGAGTACCGGCAGCGCCAAGCCGTGCGACAGCAGAACATGGTGGGTCGCCTGCATTGCCGCCGCGAGGTCCCGTTTGCCTGGCGCAAACTCGCCCTCGTAGTAGCCCTTGATGGTGCTGCACCAGGGCTCGTTGTGGGTGATCCAACGTTTCACCCGGTCGCCGAGGTGACGGGACACCACGTCGGCGAAATGGGCGAAGGCAAGGGCGGTGTCCCGACGCGGCCAGCCGCCGGCATCTTCGAGCGGTTGCGGCAGATCCCAATGGTAAAGGGTCAACCAGGGCTCGATGCCGCGTTCGAGCAGCCCATCCACCAGGCGGTCGTAGAAGGCAAGACCCGCCTCGTTCACCGCGCCGGTTCCCGTTGGCAGGATGCGCGGCCACGACACGGAAAAGCGATAGGCGCCGACGCCAAGCGCCTTCACCAAATCGAGGTCTTCTTTCCAACGGTGATAGTGGTCGCAGGCCGCTGCTGGCGTATCGCCATTCCGGATGTGACCGGGCTCGGCGGCAAAGCTGTCCCAGACCGACGGCTGACGTCCGCCGGCATCCGTCCCACCTTCGATCTGCAAGGCGGAGGTGGAAACGCCCCACCGGAAGTCGTCGGGAAACTGGGTGCGAGTAGTGCGAGGCATTTTGACGACCGCTGTTGATGATCGAGTACGTTTCAATTAATTAAATGAAATGGAAGCTGAGTCAAGGAGGGTAATTTTGAAGTCCGAAATTTATTCGCGCCACTCTGCGTCCTGTGCGAAAGGAGCTGGCAAGAGGCGGATTTCTCCGGGATATGCCGGCTCCAACCTTGTTGCTAAAGCTTCGAGGCGACCATGCCGCAGCCATCCGGAAACAACCGAGCTGTTGAATTGCACGGCCTTTCATTTCTATAAGTGAAACGAACGGAGCCAACGCGCTCCTTGGAATGGAAGCGTCCTCATGCCCTCGCTGAAGGGGAACCAGAGCACTTCGCGCACTCTCAACCGGTTGCTGCTCCTCAACCATTTGCGTCGGCATGGCCCTACGGCACGTTCCGATATCGCCGCGGCGACGGGACTCAGCCCAGCGGCCATTTCCTACGTGTCGTCCGAGCTCCTGGAACAGCAGGTCATCACAGAGCGCGACGCAGTCGCCGATGGTGGCCGGCGCCGGATGACACGGCTCGATCTCAACTACGCCGGCCATGTATCGCTGGGCGTCAAGTTGATGGAGCATAACCTCCGGGCGACGCTCACCGACCTCGGCACCAATGTCATCGATACTCTGACCGCAGACGTCGATGCGCGATCGCCGGACGCGGTCGCAAAGGCAATCGCCGACGCGCTCACGGTTCTCCTCGAACGATCGGGGCAGGATAAGGGGCGACTGATCGGCATTGGTCTTGCCATGCCCGGCCAGCACGACGCCGAACGCGGCGTCTGTCTACGCTGCGACCGGTTCGGTTGGAAGGACGTTCCGATCGCCGCGCTGATCTCCAATCTGGCCGGGGCACCCGTCTGGGTCGACAACGACGTCAACGCCTTTGCACTTGCCGAGCATCTGTTCGGTGCCGGGCGGCAGGCCTCATCGCTGGCCGTATTCTCCTTCGGTCGTGGCATCGGCGCGGCGATGATCGTCGACGGCCAGTTGCTGCGCGGCCGCTACGGCGGCGCTGGCGAGATCGGCCATCTTACGGTGGTCGAGGGTGGCCCGCGCTGCGAATGCGGTAGGCTCGGCTGCCTTGAGGCAGTGACTTCGCTGCCGGCCATTCTCAACGCCTATGACGTCGTCCGGCCGTCCGACCGATCCATTGATCCGGCGGCTCTTGCTGCTTTGGCGGGGGAGGGGGACCCGGTAGCCCGTGAAATCCTAGACACCGCCGGCCGCCGGCTTGGCGCGGCGGCGGCCACTTTCGCCAGCTTGTTCGATCCGGAGACCATGGTGATCGGCGGCGAAGGCGTGCTGTTCGGGCCAGCGCTGCTCGATCCTCTGGTCGCCACCCTCAAGGAAAAGAATTTCCAGCGCAATACCGAGATATTCGTCGAGTTCTGGAACGACGACGCCTGGGCACGCGGCGCCGCCGCGCTCGCCATCGACAGCTTCTTTTCCATCCCGATGTGAGGCTGTTCGCCACAACAAAAATAAGGCGCAAAGCCTAAAGCAGACGGCCGGATGTTAGAGCGCTGATTTCCTTGAGAAACCGATGGCTCCGCGAGTAGGACTCGAACCTACGACCCGGTGATTAACAGTCACCTGCTCTACCAACTGAGCTATCGCGGAACAGCTTCGGTGGCGGTGCGTATAACAAAGCTGTTCCGGTTTGCAAAGCCCCCTCGGCAAGGAAAATGCGATGGCGGCGTGAAAAGGTCGGAGGAGGTGGATATCTGGCGCCTAACAGTATGGGCAGGAAAGGCTTTTCCGTTCGCCGGGCCAGTGTTTTCCCGCACGCTCGGATGGCCGCCTTTGCAAAGGATCCGCCACTCTCCTATCTGTCCGAGACCGGCTTTCCGCCGGAACCGCGACGTCATGAAAGGCGATCCATGTCGAGGATGAAGCTCTGGGGGCAGTCAGTGAGACTGCCGAGAAGCCGGCCTCTGCGCGTCGTCATGGGCGTCATCTTCGTTTCTATGGGGCTTGTCGGGTTCATGCCTGTCGTCGGCTTTTGGATGATTCCGGTCGGCCTTGCCATCCTCTCGGTGGATTCGCCGCTGGCCCGCCGGTTCAGACGGCGCGCCGAGGTCTGGGTGCTCCGCCGCTATAATCGATGGAAAGGGCGCGGCACCGACTCCACCTAGACGAACGAATAAGCGTTGGGGCAGTCGGGGCGCCTCTCGGGAATCAGTTCACGCGATTGTGCCTGACTTTGATATTTCGTTCCTGGAGTGAGGACTCCACCTATGGCAAGTTGAATGCAGGACAAGCGCGATGAGGTCGCGACGTTCACGAGATACGACACTGAGCCGAAACGGACGGCGTCATATTTCGGTCGTTGTTGATCAGTATCGGTTTGCCCGAGAGAGAAATCCTCTCTCGCTCTTGGGAAAGGAGGTCAAAATGACAGACATCTCGCTCACGCGGACCGCGCGCACGAATGTATGCCGTTCGACGATCCGCCCCAATCATCTTGGCTCGAAACGCCAATGGCGAATGTGTCTTTGCTAAGCAGCTGACACTTCTCACGAAAAACGTAATCGACAAGATGATGGTCTCGCCACCGGCGCACGACCAGGAGAGTAGTTTTATGTCCAAGCCAAGTGTTATTGAAGTGGCCGGAAAGGCCGTTGCCGTTGCCGCTCCCGCCGGGGAGCAGGTGCGTTTCGTCGCCGTCAAGTATGACGTTTGGGATCTCGACGGCGAGCTCTACAGCTCGGTTGACGAGGCCAAGCGGGCAGCGGCACGTCACCTCGCCAACCGGGGTGCGGTGGGACAGCCGTTCAGCCCAACCGGCTTCCCGACTGATTTGGCGGTTGCCGTCTGAATGATGGCCACCCCGCGGATCAACTCTTCACACAAAACGGCCGCTACCAGTCGAGCCGATTGGTGGCGGCTACCCGGCTGAACCACAGCCCTGAATCCTTGATCGTGCGCTTCTGATTGCGGAAGTCGGTGTAGATCAGGCCGTAACGCTCTGTGTGGCCTTCGGCCCATTGAAAATTATCCAGCAATGTCCAAGCGTGGAACGCCCGCACCTTTGCGCCGTCGGCGATGGCCCGGGCGAGTTCGGCGAGTACCTGCCGATACCAATCGATCCGTCTGAGATCCGGAACCGTGCCGCCCTCTTCCTCATAGGGCGCGTCGAGATAGCTGCAACCACTCTCCGTGATCTCCATGGGCAAGCCGTCATATTCTCGGGAAATCTGGCTCACAAGGTCGTAGATGCCGCGCGGCCAGATTTCCAGCCCGGCTTCGGTGAGCGGTCCTTCCTTGGGCATTTCGGCGTTGAACCGGGTATAGGGATCGCGGCCGCCCGGGCCGCCGGATTCGATTTCGGTGCCACTGAAGCTGCCGCCTCCGAAATGCTGCTCGTGGCTTGCGTCCGAAACGACGCGGCGCGTGTAGTAGTGCAGGCCGATCCAGTCGAGTGGCGCCTTGAGGATGGTCTCGTCGCCAGGCCGGAAGCCCATCAGTTCCAGCGGTGCCTCGCCGACGAAGGCGTTTGGATAGCGTCCCTTCATCGCCGCTTCGAGGAAGAACACGTTGTTCATGGCGTGGTAGCGTGCCGCCGCCGCGCGATCTGCTTCGCTGTCGGTTTTCGGATAGGCTGGCGCCATCTCATAAGCGCTGCCGAAGGTTGCCTTTGAGGACGCCGCCTTGACCGCGCGATGCGCCTCGCCCTGTGCCAGCCCCAGCGTATGCGCCGCTTTCAGGAAGTCTGTCAGGCTGGTCCGCCCGGGCGGAAGAGCACCAGCGGCATATCCCATGTAAGCAATGGCCCAGGGCATGTTGAACGGTGCCCACGTCTTAATGCGGTCGCCGAGGTGCTTTGCCAGGATGCCAGCATAGTCGGCGAAATAGCTGGCGAGATCGCGATTCGGCCAGCCACCGCGATCCTCAAGCGTCTGCGGCAGATCCCAATGATACATCGTGCACCAGGGACGGATGCCGGCGGCAAGCAGGGCGTCGACCAGGCGGCTGTAGTAATCGAGTCCCTTCATGTTGGGCGTGCCAGTGCCGGTGGGTTGGATTCGCGGCCAGGAGATGGAAAAGCGATAGCTCTTGAGGTTGAGCCTTTTCATGAGCGCTACGTCTTCCTCGTAGCGATGATACTGGTCGCACGCCACGTCGCCGGTCACGCCACCGCGCACTGTTCCCGATCTGTGGGTGAACCTGTCCCAGATGGACTCACCCTTGCCATCCTCGTCCCAAGCGCCTTCCACCTGATAGGCGGCGGTCGCCGCACCCCAGAGGAAGCCGCCGGGAAAGCGCGCTTTGCGGATATCGGCATCCGACACCGCACCGGGGACGCTGCCCGCCGTCGCAGTCTGGGAGGCGAGATGGTCCATGGTCCATCCTTTCTGTCGAGACGGATTGGGCAGCATCGAGGGCTCGTAAAAGAACTTATCCCCGGTTGTACCAGTTGTCACGCCGATGATGCTCGGGCGGGGGCGACAAGCCGGAGTAGGCCTTTCGTCGGCGATCTCGTGAAACACCACCTAGGATTCCCATCGGGTTGAAAACTGCAAATGCATGCCGGTTCAGATTGGGCAGGGTAAGGCGGAAGGCCTTGGGGAGGGTGTATTTTCGCCTGCTGCCCTCTTGTCTATGCCGTCGCGCTCGCTTATGAAGCCTTCCCCATGGGGCCACGTGGCGGAGTGGTTACGCAGCGGATTGCAAATCCGTGTACGGGGGTTCGATTCCCTCCGTGGCCTCCATGTCATCAAAACAGCATTGATTTTATTGGGTTTTTTGCCCTTTTCTTTCTCACCGGCTTAAAATCGCCGGTTCGGTGAGAAAGAATCTGTTCCTCATTCGTCCAGTCGGATCTTGTGAATCGAGCCTGCGACGAGCTTTCGCTTGTTGGCTTTGCGCGTGTAGACGTCGGCCTGTTCGGAGTTTTCCCAACCGAAAATCGCCATCAGCTCCTGCTCGGTGGCGCCATTTTCGGCGGCGATTGTAGCGCCAGCCTTGCGCAGTCCGTGGGCCGAGCAGTGGGGTAGGCCGGCCTCGACGCAGCGAGCCTTGAACCACTGGCCAAGCCCTTTGACCGAAAAGGGCTTGCCGAAGGCCGTGGTCATGAAATGCAGATGGGTGAAGGTGTGGGCGTCGATCGCCTCCTGTAGAGCCGGCAGCACCTTGATTTCGCGCGCCTTGACCACTTGGCTGCGCCCCTTCGTCTCGACGAAATACAGCCAGCCGTCGCGGAGCATCTGCGGCCCCATCTGAGCCAGGTCGGAGATCCGCACGCCGGTATAGAGCATGATCGACAGGGCGAGGTGGGCGCGGGTGCCGGTCGGATGGCGCGCGATGAACTGAAGCACCTCATCCCGTGTCCATGTGTGGTGGCCTTCGGTGGCTGTGCGGAAGAACTTGACGTCGCGCGCCGGGTTGAAGGCAACGCCGCTGTCGGGGATGCTGCATGCCCAGGCGAACAACTGGCGCAACGCCTTCAAACGCGTGTTGGCCGCCTCGGGCGCCGTGCGCTTGCGGTCACGCAGAATGGTGATGGCTTGGGCTGTGATCCTGTCGACGGGAAAATCAGCGAACAGATCTTCAGAGCCTGGTTTGCGCGGCTCCAGGAGCATGGATTCAATCACCCGTCGGCGCACCCGGCGGGTTTCGTCTGTGCAGCGCAGGAAGTCGGCAGATTCTACGAAATAGCGGGTACAGAGCGACCGGAGCGTACCGAGCTGTATGGTTCCCCTTTCGACACTGGCGCCAGCGGGCGACGTGTCCTGAGCCAAAGCAGCGGCATAGGCTGTGTCGAACTCATCACTACCCGGTCGGGCGCGAATCCGAATCTTTCGGTGCCCCTTGCCTCTCCAGAAGTAGATTCGGGGGTTGCCGTGCCTGTCCGTGCTCTCGTGGACGTAGCGATAGCGCTTGATGATTTCCATCGTCAGACGGCGAGGTCGCCCCACCGGTCCTCTATGTTGTCGCCTCCATCCCTATCCGGCAGCCGATCGAAAGCAGCGTCAAGACGGCGGATATCCCAGACATAACGGCCGTCAATCTTTTTCGGGCTCGGCATACGGCGGTCGCCAACGAGCTCGTCAAACTTGGTGGTAGATATGCCGATGTAGGCAGCCGCCTCTAGCCGTGAAAGCCCGCGAGGTGGCAGCGACAAGGGAAGAATGGATTTGGCGCGGGGTTGCAGCTCCGACATGGCTCAGCTCTCCGGCTCAGAATGGAATGTCATCGTCGAGGTCAGACGGTGGCCGATAGGGCTTTTCGGACTTGCGCTGGTCGGCGTAGCTGTTACCCGCGCCTTCTGGCTTCGGCCTGGTCGTGCCGTAGTCCTCGGGATCTGGTGCGGGCCGGCGATCGGCGCCGTCGAGCAAGACCAGCTCGCCGCGAAAACGCTGGAGCACAACTTCGGTGCTGTAGCGCTCCTGTCCGGCTTGGTCAGTCCACTTGCGGGTTTGAAGCTGGCCCTCGACGTAGACCTTGGAGCCCTTCTTCAGGTACTGCTCCGCGATCTTGGCGAGGTTCTCGTTGAAGATGACCACCGAGTGCCACTCGGTGCGCTCCTTGCGCTCGCCGCTTTCCCTGTCGCGCCAGGTCTCCGACGTTGCAATCCGGAAGTTGGCAATGGACTCCCCGGAGCCGCTCTTGCGGATCTCCGGATCGCGGCCGAGATGGCCGATGAGGATGACCTTGTTGACGCTAGCGGCCATTGGCGCCCTCCTGTCGCGTTTCGAAGTTGTGGGATCCAGCGAACTCGATCTCTCTGAACCGATGGCGGGCGATCGCCGCCCGTGAACGGTGGATGTAGAGAGCTGTCGAGAGCGCGACGGCGGTAACGACGAAGGCGGCAACCACTGCGGCGACGCCGAGCAGGGCAACCGACACCTGAGAAAGCGCCGATGCCGTTTCGGGGGACATGAGGGCGATGGTCATGCGCCTTCCCCTAGGAGGGGTAGCTTCACGGCCAGTACAGCGCCGGTGCTGGAGACGCCAGCGACCGCGCAAGCCGCCGTGTAGGTGGCTCCTCCGTCGGTGTATTCGGTGCGGCAGACGAAGGCCCGTGACACTGGATGGCTGTCCATGTGCCGGTTGCAGAGGCGCTCGGCCATCTGGAACAGCTCGATCCTGTCCGGATCGCGCATGTCGGCGTCGAATGGAAAGGTGATCTCGATCTTTGTGACCATGCCCTAGCCCTCCACCAGGGCAAGGATCACGCGCCTGATGAGTGCCCGTTTCTCCGGCGACGTGCCTTGCATGGTCCGGACGACGAACAGCGTTTCGGGGTCGATGACGCCCGCCAGCTCGTTTTCCTTGGGCTCGGCGAGGGTCATCAGGCCGGCGATCGAGCAGTTCAGAGCTTTGGCGATTTGCACCAGGCGCGACCAGGAAACCCTGTTCGTGCCTTTTTCGTATTTTTGGATCTGCTGGAAGGTGATGCCTAGGCCATCGGCCAACTTCTCCTGAGAGATAGCGAGCAGCAAACGGCGTTGCCGGATGGCGGCGCCTAGGGCGATGTCATCGGTATTAGGTTTCTTCATAGGTGCCATTGTGGGTTCCCTCTCGCAAAGAGCGAGTGGGATATTGATCCAAACTTGGATCAGATTCAACCCACAATTAGAAAGGATGGCTTATGTCACCTGAGGGCTTTGTAAGTTCCGACAACTGTTCCTGCTATGGAAATGCTTCGGTCGTCGATCAACATTTGGCCCGGGAAGTCAGATTTTGTTGCCGCCGCGATGAGCATCGGCACCGGGCTTGCGACGTAGCGGCGGAAGATCGCGTAGGGCTCCGGGCGATCCCAGTCCTTTATCTCAGCGAGCACGATATCATTGTGTGTAGGCCGGGAGTTCATGTCGACCACCATGAAATCGCCTTTGTGGATGCCCAGGGAGTCTAGAGCCCCCGAGGTGATTTTCCAAAGAGCAAGCCCGTCATGTAAGTCGAAGTGCGGCGCGCTTTTTTCGGGCACCGGCATGGCTTCGTCTTTGCTAAAGTACTCGAAGTCGCCGCCGAAAATCGGTGCCTTGTCGCCGAAAAAGCGTTCAAGCGCGAATATGGTCGGTAGCGACGGGAGGGTGGCGTTATCGTCGGACATGAGGCGCGAAATGGTGGCTATGCCCGTGTCTGTTCCCTTGGCGACGGCATTGAGTGAGATCTTTCGTCTCTCGATATGCCCCTTCATCCACCGCCGCAGTTCGGATAGGTAGGCGTCATTAAGCGTTCTATCAGTCATGAGGTCGCTCCGATCCAATCGTACGACCACGATGCCAGCGCAATTGGAACGCGGCTGATCCAAGATTCGTATTGACCTTTCCGACAAAATCAAGATACCGATCCAGTCATGGATAACCCGTTTGACATGGTAGCGGTTCTCGCGCGCAGCAAGGCTTTAGGCCTCACACCTAGCCGAATTGCGCAGAAAGCAGGCGTTGCGCAGTCAACCATGAGCCGGTGGATGCACGAAGAATGCATTCCCTCCTGGCCGAAATGGAAGCGGCTGCTCGAAGCCCTTGATCGTCTGGAACAACAAGCGGCGCGCCCCTTGGCGCCCGTCACGAGCTTTCGCGGGGGTGAGCGCGCCCGCGATTGGCCGGCGAACCATCCCGCCGGAGTTCCCTCCCCAGCGCAGCCCGGCCGCGCCGTCCGTGCGGCCGGGCATCAAGGGGGATGACGTGACGCTGCTGGCCGAGATCCTCGCGATCACCGAGCACACCACCGACGAGGTGATGGGCTTTCGCACCCCGGCGGGGAGCGCCGACAATCGGATTTGGTTCCAGGCCTTCGACCAGCTCGCGCGGCTTCGGCGGCTCGCCGTTGGCGCGTCAGCTCACCATCTTGTCGTTCTCGTCGACACTGCCGTGTTGCATGCCAACGCCAGGACGCCGGAAGCCCGTGCCGCCTGGCTTTCAGCCTATCGTGCGATCCGCGATGCCATCGCCGATGAGCCGGAGGCGGCATGAGCTACGTCATTTCCATCGACGCGCTCAAGGAACGGCTGCTCGATCGCGTCGAAAGCCTGGTGCTGCATCTCTTTCCCGAGGCTTCCGTCGAGGGGACGAACTACCTTGTCGATGGCTGGGAAGGCGGCGAGGGGCAGGCACTCCGCATCTGCTATCGCGGCAACAAGGCTGGGTGGGTCAAGGACTTCCGGTCAGGGGAGGGCGGCGACCTCCTGACGCTGATCGCCAGGGCGCCCAAGACAGAGTGCGGCGGTGACATCGGCGAGGCGATCAAGTGGGCCATTGATTGGCTCGGCATCGCCCACATGAACCGCGAGCAGCGCCAGGACGCCGAACGGCAGGCACGACAGGCCACGCAGAAGCGCCAGGCCGAAACGGCCAAACGAACCGCCGATCTATTGCGCGCCTCGAAGCGCCGCTATCTCGAAGCCGAACCGCTGTTTGGATCTCCGGCCGAGCGGTATCTGATCGGTCGCGGGTTGCCGGTCTGGCAACTCAAGACGAGGCTAGACGGGAAGGGCGCGCTCAATGCGCTGCGTTATCATCCGTCGCTCGCTTGCCCCGAGACATACCAGACGACGGGCCGGAAGCGGCCGGGGATGGTCGGCCAGGTCATCCGCTTCGGCTTTGGGCACCTGACCATTCACCGGACGTTTCTTGAACCGGACGGTGCCGGCGGCATGCGCAAGGCGACAGACCTTCGCAAGCCCAAGCAGGCCTATTCCGAATATCGGGGCGGCATCATTCCCATTTGGCGCGGCGACAGCGGCAAGCCGATCAAGGACGCGCCGGAAGGGGAATGGATCGCCGGCAGCGAGGGCATTGAAGACGGCGTTGCCATGGCGATCGCCCTGCCGGAAATGCGCACCTTCGCAGCCATCAGCCTTTCCAATCTGGGCAACATCGTGCTGCCCCCACAGATCGGCGGCATCTACTGGCATCGCCACAGGGGCGACCCGCCCGAGGCCGTCGCTGCCTATGAGCAGGCCGCTGAAAAGCTCGACCGGCGCGGCATTGCGCTTCGCGATGTTTGGGCGCCTGGCACCTTCAAAGACTTCACAGCTTACGCCGAAGCGGAATACCGCGCCGAATGCGCCGCCGCCCAAGAGGCGATGAAAGGGGATGTGGCATGACGCCTCACGCCCGCTTGCGCTCCAGCCATTCCTTCAGTGCCGTGTTGATGCGTGACTGCCAGCCGTCGCCGCCAGCGCGGAATTCCGCGATCACGTCGGCATCGAGGCGGATGGTGGTCGACACCTTCCGGCTATCGGCTTTCGGTCGGCCGCGCTGCACCTTGGCGGCGGCAAACTTCTCCTGCCATTCCGGCGTGCTGAGGTCGGGCGCTTCGTCGGGATCAAAGCCGGGGGGCATAGGTGGCCTGTTCGCGGTCATTGGCTTTCCTCAAAGAGATGATGCGGCGGGCCGCGCCGCGCGGGGTCCAAACCATCACCACCATGCGCCCATCAAGTCGGCCGATGGTGATGAACCGCTGCTCTCCATAGTCGAAGCGATCGTCTTCGGCCGTCAGCGTGTCACCCTCGAACACACGCTCGGCCTCTGTGAGGTCGATGTGGTGCTTTTCCAAATTGGTGGCGCGTTTGGTCGGGTCGAATTCGATCGGCATGGAATTTCTGTTACTACAAAAAACAGGTTGCTGCAACATTCCTGTAGTAACAATAAATGCAGGAGCGCCGCAGCATGACCACGCCGCCGCTTCCGGGCATTCGCGACGCCTTTTCCTCCGCTGACTTCCTGGCGAGCGCCGAGGGAGCCGACCAGGCGGCGCCGGCAGAGGGCGACCAGGCAGCGCCGGCCGAGCCGCCGAAGGCTGATCGAGGCGAGCCGGACAGCAAGGACAAGCGGGTTCGCGACGAGTATTACCGCAACCTCGCCCGTAACAAGGGCGAGGACTTCGCGCGGAAGATAGGCAAGGCCGAGGGCATCTCGCACGACGAGATGACCGACATTCTGTTTCCCAAGACCAAGGGCAAATCAAAGCGGCGCGGCAAGACCGAGGAAGGCGAGCCCGATCTGCCGCCTTCGCCGCCGCCAGCGGATGACGCATCCGAGGACGATGGCTGGAAGCGCCGGAAAGACCCGATCAAGCCGCTTCCTGAAGGCTGCCCCATTGTGCCGGTCGGCCAGCTTGGCGCGGTCTACTACTATCTGAAGCCGTCCGGCGAGATCCTGTCGCTGAAGGCGGCCGAGCACAACGCCAACGGCCTTCGCGCCTTGGCCGAGGATCGCATCGACTTTTTCTGGCAGACCTTCCCAAAGTTCAACGAGACGACGCGCCAGCAAACAGGCTGGAAGGTTGACCAGGCGAGCGAAAGCCTGATGACCGCTGCCGCTGCGCGCGGCAAGTTTGTCGAGACGCGCCGTGTGCGTGGCCTTGGCGCCTGGCTCGACGACGATGGCGGCCTGGTGCTGCATGTCGGCGACGCTGTGTGGATCAATGGCGCTTGGCAGAAGCCGGGACTCTATGGCGACAAGGTCTATTCGGCTCAGCAACCGGTCGTCCGGCCGGCTGACGCCTTTGTTCCCGCCAAGGAGTGCACCGAGCCGGTGCTGAACATGCTCGATAGCTGGAATTGGGCGAACGAGGCGGACGAGACCGGAACACTGATCGACCACGACGGCAGCGGCCACCGGCTCGGCTCCATGCTGGCACTTGGCCTTTGGGCGGCCGGCTTGATGGGCGGGGCGCTGAAGTGGCGCCCGCATGGCTGGATCACGGGCGACAGCGGCGACGGCAAGTCGACGTTGCTCGAACTGCTTGAACACCTTTACGGCCCCGAAACCCTTGTGACCTCAACCGACCCGACCGCCGCCGGCATCTGGTCTGAGCTCGGTTTCTCGACGCGGCCGATTCTGCTCGACGAGAGCGAGCCGGACCCAACATCCGACAGGGTGCAGAAGCTGGTGAAGCTCGCCCGCGTCGCCGCCAAGGGCGGCCTCGTGCTCCGAGGATCATCAGACCACACCGCGACGGCGTTTCTGGCGCAGTCCGTCTTCCTGTTCGGCTCGATCATCATCCCGCCGCTGCTCGGCCAGGACGTGAACCGCTTCGTGGTGCTGGAGCTTCAGAAGCTCGGCGAGCGGCCGGCGCTAGTGATGGACGTCAAGCAGCTCCGATTGTGGGGCGCCATGATCAAGGCGCGGATCATCGGCCAATGGTCCCGATGGCCCGAAACGCTGGTCGTCTATCGCCAGGCGCTGGCGACAGGGGGACATACAGCGCGCGGCCAGGATGTCTATGGAACGGTGCTTGCCCTTCTCGATCTTATGCGAGGGGATGAGATTTGCCCCTCTGATATGCGCTCGATGCTCGCCGACGCTCTGCACACAGCAAGGGGCGGCGAAGGGCCTTCCGAGGTGAGCAACGCCCAGGCCATGCTCAATCACATCCTGTCCGTGCCGCTGGACGTGTTCCGAGGCGGAACCAGGATGACGATCGAGGAGCTTGTGCTTGCCGCCGTTGGTGGCCGCTGGGACGAGCGCGAGGCGCCATGCACTCCAGCCCAGGCGCGAGACGCCTTGAGGGCTCATGGCGTCTATGTCTCCGGCCGAGCGGACAACGCGCAGCCTCAGAAGTGGCATAGCGCCAACGAGCCGCCGACCATGGTTGCCCTGCCGAACCAGAATGAGGGCCTGAGACGGATCTTCGACGGCACCACCTGGTACGGCATGCCGGGCACGATCGGCGGCTGGGCGCAGGCCATGAAGCGACTAGGCGCGGCGCCGGTCAACTCGCGATCGCTCGGCGGTCGTGGCTGGTCGGTGTCGGCGCGAACCTTCCTCCAGCTCGATCGGTAGGCGACAGCCATGACGCAAAGACGAGAATGGCGGAGTTCCGGGCTTTCTGCTCCGCCCCTGAACCCAGCAGACGAACACAGAGGACGCGCGCCCAGTTCTGCATCGCAAGGTGCTGATCAGGCAGGAATGAACGCGAAGGTGGACGCTGCGGCGGGCGGGTGCGGGCAAGCCATTCATATCGTTGATGAATTCAAGGTCTCGCAACGCTTTCGGCGACTTGCAACACTTTTTGCAACACTAAAAATCAGATGGTCGATTTTTAAGATGCTGATGCGAAAGGGGAAAATGGAAAGCCGCAACGCTGCAACGCCTGCAACGGGGTCGCGCGCGCATATGGAAACCTCCTTCGCGTGTTCGCGTTCATGGCTTTCAAGGATGCTATACGCGCGCGTAGGGCGTTGCAGCTGTTGCACTGTTGCTAAAACTATAAAGAGATATATAAATCAGATACTTAGCATTTCTGATTTGCAACATCGTCGATTTCTCGACCGTTGCAGCCGTTGCAGAACAATAAAATATCCAGAAATATCAAGCTATTGCCTGTCTGGAGGCCTCAATGGCTGACCAGAACAGCGGCAAGAGGGGTCTCCAGAAGGAGATTGCGCGGCGACTGGCCGACGAGGTCGACGCCGAGAAGGCTGCCGCCGAGGGCGAGCAGCTCGGCTTCTTCGCGCCGCCGATCGCCGATGAGGCGAAGCGCAATCAGATCGTCGCCGAGGCCGAGGTACGGGAGCGCCAGGCCGGCCGACCGAAGGGCGCCAAGAACATCAATACGCGGCAGCTTCGCGAGTATGTGCTGTCGCACGGCAAGAACCCGGTCATCTGGAAAATCTCCTGGCTCACCATGACCGTCGAGCAGCTCGCCGAGTATCTGGGATGCAAGAGGGTCGAGGCCTTCGACCGTCAGAAGGCGATCGCCGACAGCTTGCAGGGCATCGTCATTCCAAACCTCGCGGCCACCGACGAGGCTGGCAACGCCGTTCCGACCATCAACATGGTGTTCGGTGGCGGTGCCTCGCTTGGCGTCTCACCTGATCGGCCACCGTGGGAATACCTCGACGGCGACGAACTCGGCGTAACCAGTTCGGCTCGCGAGCCGGGCTCGGGTGCCGTCTCAATTGGGTATACGCCAGCGGAACAGGATGACGAGACGGCGAAACCCGTCTCAAATGGGTCGGAGGACGGCAAATGAGACAGGTTGCCGCCTTGGCATACCCTAATGAGACAGTGGGGCAGGCGACGCGCCAGGCTGGCGCCGCGCCGCTCGGAATGGCTGAACCCACCCCCCCGGTGCCCTGCCACCCCCACCCCCCAAGAATAGATTTGAAAAAATCCTGCTACCCCTCGGCAAGGATTGTCCGGGCTCCCGCCAACCGCCGATCCAGATCGCGAACCGGGTTTGATCCTGCGTCGGGTTCGGGGTGCCGGGGCGCCGGGGTTTGGGGAGGCGCGGTATGACCGCCATCGACCAGACCGCTTTCGGGTCGCTGGGTGACGTGCTCAAGGCCCAGATGCCGGACATCTTCTCGTCCGCCGGCCCGGTGTCGGACGCCTACATCATGGCGACGGAAGACGTGATCGGCATTGTCGGCCCCATGGGGTCGGCCAAGACCACTGGCAGCGTCAAGAAGGCGATCGTCGAGGCGACGCGCATCCGGCCGACGACAAGAGACGAGCAGGGCAGGGCGATGCGCCGCTACGTGCTCGGTATCTGGCGCCAGAAATACGACAACCTCTGGGACGCGACGATTCCGAGCTGGTGGAAGTTGCTGCCGCAGAGCCTCGGCAGTTGGTCGGGTGCCAAGCCGCGCGCCGCCCAGCACGTCATCCGCTTCGAGGACCGCTGGGGGCCGATCGAGCTGGTTGCCCGCTTCCGTGCCTTCGGCGACGAAGCGAACCCCGACGACCTCAAGGGCCTCGAATACACCGACGTCTGGCTGAACGAGATGGACACGTTGCCAGAGGACCTGTTCACGATGCTGGTCGGCCGTGTCGGTCGCGACCCGGCACGCGAGCTGATCGGCCGTGGCGGTCGTATCTTCGGCGACATGAACGCGCCCAGCGTCACGGATTGGGTCTATCGGGACTTCTTCGAGGATCTGAAGCCCGGCTATCACCTCTACAAGCAACCGTCCGGCTTCGCGCCCAACGCCGAGAACATCGCGGCCATGGGCGCCGGCTACTGGCTCCAGCAGGCCAAGCTCAACGCGCATCGGCCCTGGTGGATCCGCAAGTTCATCATGAGCCTGCCGGGCTTCACGCGGGGAATCTCCGTCGTCTACCCCGAGTTCAACGACGAACTGCACATGGCACCGGCGACGCTGGAGCACTTCCGCGAACTGCCGATCATCGTCGGCATTGACGGCGGTCTGACGCCGGCCGCGGTGTTTCTCCAGGAACGTCCCGACGGCCAGGTGGCCGTGCTCGCCGAGATCGCTTGCACCCACGCCTCGGAAACCTCGCTCGCCCGGCAGATGCTGTCGCTGATGGAGCGCCGCTTCCCCGGCTGCGAGTTCGTCATCCGCTGCGATCCGGCCATGTGTGCCGGCGATGACACCGAGGACGGTTCGGCCCGGTCGCGCCTTCAAGCGGCGTTGGGTATTCCGGTTGTCGCCGCCAGCACCAACGAGCCGGACGCGCGCTGGGAAGCGGTGCGTGATCCGCTCACCCGCACGCTCGACAACGGTCGGCCAGGCTTCCTGCTCGATCCCTCCTGCAAGGGCCTCAGGCGCGGCTTCAACCAGACCTATCAGTATCGCAAGCTCGCCGGTTCCGACGACGTGTCGTCGGTTGGCAAGAGCTTCGACAGCCACATTCACGACGGTCTGCAATACGCCTGCCTCCTGCTCGGTTCGGCCGAGGCGAGGCGCAGGCGGTCGGAGATCGCGGCCGAGAAGAAGCGCCGCCGCATGGCCGGGCGCAATGAAAACGGCCGCTACAACCCGCTCCGGAGGCATGGATGATCATCCGCTATGCCGATGACGACGATATTTTTGAGGTCATCCACGCCCTTCGGGCGCGTGACCTGGTCGAGGTCGACGCCGTGCGTTTCGAGGGCAGCTCGACATCGATCGCCGAGGCGATGATTGCCAGCCGGCCGAATCGTGTCGCCGATCTTTGCCTCGCCACGCCGGAAGGGCACGCAGTGGCGCTGATCGGCGGCGGGCTGACCTCGCCACGCGTCGCCAGCGTCTACATGGTGGCGACGGATCGCTGGCCTGAGATCGCGCTTCCGGCGACCAGGTGGGCCAAAAGGGACGGCATCGGACGGGTGCTGAGGACAATCGTCAATCGCGCAGAGTGTCGCTGCTGGGAGGGACACACCGTCGCTCGTCGGTGGCTGGAACGCCTTGGGTTCCAGCTTGAGGGCCGGCATCCACTGGTCGGGAAGCATGGCGAGGCCTTTGTGACCTACGCCTGGCTCAACCCCGAACCGGTGTTCGCCGACCTGCCCCACGATGGAGGTTGACCAGATGTGTCTCAAACTCGGCGGCGACAGCGGCATGAAAGACGCCCTGAAAGCCCAGCAGGACGCTAATGCCCAGCTCGAAGCGACGCTTCAGGCCGGCAAGGATGGCGAGCAAGCGCGCGTCGCCTCCGAGCGCCAGCAACAGAAGCTCGCCGGCTTGCGCGGCCTCGCCTCGACGATCTTTTCCCCTTCGACCTTCGCGCAGGCAACGCCGGCATCGAAGGCTTTGCTCGGTCAGTGAGGCGACATGCTCGATTATTCCGCCGTCCTCTCCCGCCAGGAAGAACTCGAAGCCGAACGCCGGCTTGAGGAATCGGAATGGGATGAGATCGCGCGCCTGATGCGACCCGACCAGGTCGGCATTTCCTCGGGCGACAACAAACGCAAGCCAGCCTACGACGACCTTTTCGACGCCACCCAGCTTTATGCTCTCGACGCTTTTGCCGGCGGCATGTTCACCCAGGCGACCAACCCGATGGACGCATGGTTTGGCCTTAGCACAGGCGACCAGGACCTCGACAAGTGGGGATCGGTCAAACGCTGGCTGTCCTCGACGACGTCGGTTCTCGCCGCGTCGCTGTCTCCGGCGGTCTCCTGCTTCTATGCCGAAGCGCCGGCCTGGTTCGGCGACGTTGGCGCCTTCGGCTTCTCGGTGATGCACACCGAGGAAGACGTTGGGAACCAGAGAATCGTCGACCGCGTGCTGCCGATCGGTCAGTGCTATCTCGATGTCGACGCCTTCGGCATGGCCGACACGATGCACCGGAAGTTCATGCTGAAGGGCCGGCAGGTGCGTCAGATGTTCGGTGATGCGGCGCCGGGCGAACTCGACGACAAGCGGTCGTATCAGATCATCCACGGCGTGACGCGCAACATGGATTTCCGGCCGCGCCGGCTGGGGCCTGAAGGCAAGCGCTATCTGTCCCTCTACTGCTCGCCCGACATCAAGGGGTGGCAGAAGGTTGGCGGCTTCGAGGAGTTTCCGTTCTTCGTGCCGCAGTGGAACCGGCGACCTGGCCGCGCCTATCCAACCGGGCCAGGCCATCTCGCCAAGGCAGATTCGGCCATGCTTCAGGAGATGGAGCGGAGCCACATCGTTGCCGCGCAATACGCGGCCGAGCCGCCGGTACTGGTCAACGATGAGAGCGTGCTGACGGCCGCCGACATCGCGCCGAATGCCTTGCTCTACGGAACGATGAACGACCAGGGCAAGAAGCTCATGGAGCACCTTAGCCGTGGCAACGATGTGCGCCTGTCGATGCAGCAATCCGAACAGCGGCGCAATTCGATCCGCGAAGCCTTCTATTTCGGGCTGATGCAGCTCGTGAACCGTCCGCAGATGACGGCGACCGAATTCCTCGGCTTTCAGGAGGAAAAGCTGCGCCTGATGGGGCCGAACCTCGTCCGCATCCAGACCTATGGCCTTAGCCCGTTCATTGCCAGGCGCTATCGCATCCTTGCCCGCGCCGGTCAGATCGATCCGCTACCGCCCGAGCTTCAGGGGCGAATGCTATCGATCGAGTATGTCTCGCCGCTCGCCAAGGCGATGAAGGCGGGGCTCGGCCGGGCGACGCTGCAATGGCTCCAGGCGATCGGCCAGCTTGCCCAGATCGACCCGACCGCCATGGACAACGTCGACATCGACGGTTCCGCCGCCGTGCTCCACGACGCCTATGGCGCCGCGCCCCAGGCTTTGCGGGACGCCAAGACCGTCACCGAACTACGCCAGGCGCGTCAGGGGCAGATGGCCCAGCAGCAGGCCCTCGACCAGACCGGCCAGGCCGTCACCATCGCGGCCGAGGCGGCGCACGCCGCCCAGGCGGCCACACTCTCCGGCGAGCGCACCGGCAAAGGAGGAAAACCATGATCACGAACGCCATACGGTGGTGGAAGTCCGTCTGGCGGCAGCGGGAAAACCGCATCCTGCTTCTGCGGGAATACATGACGGTTGGCGAACAGAAGCTGTTCCTGGCCGATCTCGCCTTGCGCGGCGGCGTGTGGACCACGTCGCATGTGCCGGGCGACCCCTATTCGTCGGCCGTCGCGGAGGGACGCCGACAGCTCGCGCTCGAAGTCATCAAGATCGCCAACGAGAGCCCCGCCACGCTGTGGAACTGGCTGGAGCGGAACGAAAAGGACGCATGAGATGAGCGGTGAGAACGACCTTCCGAACGACAACACCCCGCCGGTCAATCCGAATCCCGGCGCCGGTGATCCGCCGGCCATCGATCCGGCGAACGCCGGCAATCCGCCGCCGGCTGGCGATCCCTGGTATTCGTCGATTGAGGGACTGGACGCGGACACCCAAAAGTGGATTGCCGACAAGAAATTCGCCAACATCTCGACGGCGCTGAAATCGGGCATGCATGCCGACCATGTCGCCCGCGATCGCAACGTGCTGTCGCGGCCGGCGGCCGACAAGCTCACCGAATGGGATGGCTGGAAGGATCTCGGCTGGACCGAGGACCGCAAGGCCTATGGAGTGACAGCGCCGGAGGATATCCGGAAGGATTTCCCGGAGTACAACGACGCCTTCGAGCAGGCCTTCGTCGATGCGGCGCACAAGGCCAAGGTGCCGGCCGGCCAAGCCAAGGCCATCCTGTCCGACGTGCTCGGCTACATCAAGGGAACCTATGAGCAGGCCGGCATTCAGGGCGCCAAGGCGACGGCCGATCTCAGCGCAGCACTCGACAAGGAATGGGGTGCAGAAGCGGCGAAGAACCGGGAGCTAAGCCAGCGCGCGGCACGCGCCCTCGGCGTGCCGATCGACGACACAGCAGCGCTCGAAAAGGTCATGGGATCGGCCGGCCTGGTCAAGATGTTCCACCAGATTGGAACCATGATGGGCGAGGACAAGCTCGTTGATCCGAAGGCGCCCGGCGCCGGTGGGCTGACGGCTGCGGGCGCGAAGGCTGAGCTTCAGAGGCTCAACGCCGACGCGGGGCATGTCGCGGCGCTTAGCGACGCCACACACCCGAACCACCAGGCTGTGAAGGCGGCGCGGCAGCGGCTCATGGACGTTATCGCGAAGGGATGAATTTCATTTGTGGGCAAACGCCAACAGTCAGCCCGCGAAGCTTCCGCCCCCCATGGGCGGAAGCCAGCGACGATCCAGCAGAAACTCGCCTGGTGTTAGCGCATCCTGGCTTTCGCAATTATCCCTGCGGCACCTTCTAACGCTCCTTGTCGGTAGCCCTCCATCGTTCCTGGACTATCGAATGGCGCTACGGCCCTAGCCAGCTCAAATTCTTCTAGATGACATAATGAGCGGACAACGTATGCAAGCTCAATTGGGGAGCCGGACTGAGATGAAATCTTTCTCGAATAATGTAATACGCACTTTTGATATTGAAGTTCCCAATATGAAACTGTTGGGTCACTTAATGGGGAGGGACGCTGTGCTGTTTGGCAGCCGACAAGAAGGGCTCCAACTGTTAAAACAAAAACCGCGTGCTTCAAGATAGCCTCCGAACCACTCACCTTTTTGTTGCAGGTTGTAACTTCCTCGCCCCGCTTGACAAGCGATTCCTTTCGATGCACCGTTTGGCTGTTCGACCAAGGCTTGAACTCCGAGGCCGAATGACATCACCGAGGGCGGCAACGCCTCCGCGAACGGCGCATCCTGATATCATCTGTGATGCCTCCGGGAGCAGCACGCGCATGTCCAGGGCTTCGGCCTAAAGGCGTGTTGCACGTCGACCTTCGGCGATGTGGTTCAACTCCCGGAGCCTTCGGGCTCCCACCGAAGGACCATTGTTATGGAAGGTACCGTTACCCCTCTCGTTTTCGAGGAGCAGATGGTTCGATCCGTCATGATCGATGGCGAACCATGGTTCACTGGCAAGGACGTTTGCTCCGTTTTGGGCATCAAGGACCACAATCAGGCCCTCGACAGGCTCGATGACGACGAAAGGGGTGGGTATACTGTACCCACCCCTCAAGGCCGACAGGAGATGATCATCGTCTCTGAGGCTGGCGTCTTCCGCCTCATCTTCACGTCTCGCAAGCCTGAAGCCGAGCGGTTTAAGCGTTGGCTGGCGCATGAGGTGCTTCCCTCCCTTCGGCGCACCGGAGCCTATGTGGTGCCCGGCCGGGAAGAGGACGCCCAGGCGGACGAGCTTCAGCCTCGCCGGGCCTCTGGCGACCACATCGCCGAGCTGACGGCCAAGACGGCCGCTGTTCGCGAGGCCCGCATTCTGATGGGCCGAGCTTTCGCAGCTCGCGTCTGGCAGGAACTCGACATGCCGGCCGCGCATGACATGCGGGTGCCGCTGTCGTCAGTGCCGCCGCTTCTTGAAGATGAAGCCTTCTCCATCCTGGTCGACTTGTTGTCGGCGCCAGACGGGGATGGCGTGATCATCGGCGATCAGGTCGCTCGCGCCGTCGAGTTGAAGCGCTCCGATCTCATCGAACCGCTTGGCCTGAAGCTCGTCTGGCGCATCGCCGGCCGGCCCTGCCGCGATGGCGCCCTGTTCGTTGCCAACGGCGCGCCAGCCATTGCCTGCGCGTTCGCCGGCACCTCCCGCGAGACGGATGCTGCCCAGCGGCTTCGCGATATCCCCGGCGCCAGCGCCGGCCACGCCCGCATTGGGGCCATCGGCTTCAACGGCCGTGGAACCGTCGTCCCTGCTGACCAACTCGCCAGAGCGCTCGAAGTCATCACCGGCCGCGCGCCGGAAGCCGAGGAGGTGGCATGATGGCCGCGATCAAGATCGACAGCCCGCTCATGTCGAGGAATCTCGTAGAGATCTTCGATATCATCGAAAGCATCAGCGCGGAGCTCGGGGACCAGCAAAGAGCGATCGGGGAACTTGCCGATATTGTCACACGCCAAGGTGAATCTATAAACATTAAGAAATTCAACGAATTAGTGATTTTTATCATGGGTTCATCGCGTTACTGTACAGATATGATATCGTGAAAAATAGTCATCTAGACCGGCATTCTAAATAAATGCCGGTCTAGATATTAGTTAAATCTTGATAGATGAAAATTTGGTAGCGGAATCTATTACTTCGTAGAAATAGGTTGATCTGTAGTAATTTATGCCGCCAATAGTCTCTGGATCTCCCCCGAGATATAGCAGCCCCCTTGAAGCCAAATCTGACAGATTGCTATTAATACTTTGCTCTGGCGCGACGTATGTCCTAGATCTGTGGCTGGTGACGTCGCTATCATCTATGAACTGATAGGTGTTATTTTCCTTGCCAGGATATTTCCATTCAAAGACGCTTTCTATCGTGGCAAGAAAGGCTATATCATCCTGATTCATACCTGCGAGTCGACGAGATGATCTTTTGATAAAGCCGGAGTCTGAGTTAGTTGTGCTTGAGTTCCCAATGAGTAAATCAGAAAGTATACATAGAACTCTATTTGTCTCTCCCTCCTGGGCGGCATGAAAATAACTGAAAAAATTCGGAATTATATTTTCATATTCTGGATCGAATTCGATATTTACTTCACCTTGACGGATGCGCTCTATTAGTATTTTTTGCGCAGATTCTAGCCTGCTCTTTGTATACAGTTCTATAAGCTTTGCTACTGTTGAGGCGCCTGGAATTATACAGGTTAGAAAATCGCTGACTATTGCTGCGGATATTTCGGTCATCGCCTGTGCGTTGTAGGCCGGGGATGGAAGCTGAAGCGTATTCATTTTCTATCCTTCCTTGGATTCTATATAGCTACTACAGAGTAGCTATTCTATTCTGATTACTCTGATCGTTGACAGGGCGTAATGCGATTTTCAGAAAGGCAAAAACAAACGCCTGTTGCACGCCAACTCGGCTTGTTGTAATTTTTTATTAGCACGGCGGCGCGCTGCTTCGCGCCGATAATTGACTGCACCTTGGGTCCGTGCCCCTTGCCCGTCCGGGTGTCGCGCCGTTACCGCGACCGCCGACCGCAGGCGTAAAACGACAGGCGTTGCCCGCCAGAGCCCGAAAGGGTGATCAGCCGCACCTTCGCCGAAACGAACCCCTCATCAGTGTTCCTTTCGTCCGGAGCCTACGGCTATGGC
The DNA here is from genome assembly GCA_018262505.1 of Pseudomonadota bacterium. Classification (GTDB taxonomy): domain Bacteria; phylum Pseudomonadota; class Alphaproteobacteria; order Rhizobiales; family Pleomorphomonadaceae; genus Pleomorphomonas. The sequence continues at coordinate 38,463 of JAGSYV010000004.1, read as the reverse complement.
CTTTGGTCCTATCACCGACGCACAGCGCGTCGGCTACCAGGAAAACGTCACTCTTGCGCTTCAGCAGAAGCGTTCCCGCTATCGCGACTACTTCACATTCCAGCCCAATCTTAAGGGGCGTGTTGCCCTGGCGATCGAAATTTTCGGCAGCGAAGAGGCCATCATCGACGGTGCCCGTGGCGGCGACACGCCGGCCATTGAGGGCAGCCTCGAAGACACGTGGATGAAGCCCCGACAGCTCGAATGGGGCAAGCTTGTCGAGAAGGAAGACCAGGTCAAGAACATGACCGACTATACGTCGACCTATGTTCAAACCGGCGCCGCTGCCATCGCGCGCGGCGAGGATTCCATTCTTCGCCAGTCGTTCTTCGGTCCACGCTTGATCGGCCAGGACGGTACTTCGTCGGAAGCGCTGGCACTGACCGCCGATTTCAACCTCGTGCCTGTTGGCTACGTGGCAAACGGAGCGGCGGTGAATTCCGGCATCACGATCGAGAAGCTGAATTACGCCATCACGCTTCTTGCTGCCAACGAAGTCGATATGGAGCGCGATATCATCGCCATGGCGATCGGCGCCAAGCAGGAAAACCAGCTCTACAACCTGCTTCAGTACACGTCGAAGGACTATCGCGATAAGGCCGTGCTGGATACCGAGCGGCAGCGGGTGGCGAGCTTCGGGCCGATTACCTTTGTTCGCGATCAGAAGCTGCCGACCAATGGAACAGCCAAGCAGCGGCGCTGCCCGCTCTGGGTGAAGAGCGGCATGCACTATGCCGAGTTCGACCCGCTGACCACCCAGATGGACAGGAACCCGCAGAAGAAATTCCGCGTCCAGGCCTACATGGAAGAGTGGTTCGGCGCGACGCGCGGCGAGAACGGCAAGGTCATCTACATCGACTGCCTTGAGCCCTGATGCTTCGTTCGCCGGTCTTGGTGCCGGCGGCCTTTCCCCCTTTTCCTCGTGACTTCAGGAGGCGGCCATGTCCGTCAACGTCAAGTATGCTCAGGGCTATCCCGACCCGAGCACTTTCAAGCAGCCGCTGGCGATCTATCGCGGCAATCCCATGCGCATCATCACCGGCTCTTTCCAGCTTGCCGTCGGCGATGACGCGGCGAGCAAGGTGTTTCTCGGCAAGATCGCTTCGTCGGCGATCTTGCTGCCGATCGGCCTCGTTACCCATGAGGCGCTTGCCGGTCTCACAAGCGGTTCGATCGGCTTCGACTCGGCGCCCGGCGCCAACGCAGCGAACGCACTGATCAACGCGCAGGCGTTCAACGCGGCGGCCACCAAAAACCCGCTGATGTCGGTCGCGGCGGCCGATCTTGCCAAACGTGTCTGGCAGCTCGCCGGCTACGCCACTGACCCGGCGCGCGAACTCGATCTCGTTTTCACCTGCAACACGGCAGTGACCGGCGCCGGCACGGTGCATTTCGCGTTGCCCTTCGTCGATCTGCGTTGAGGGGCGACCATGACAGACAAGACCCAAGCCGCAACCGACGCTCCCGCCGCCGAGCCGGAAGCCCCGACAACGGTTTCCGGCCGTGCCGCGCTGATCCTCGATCGACTCGACGCCAATCCCTTCGCGGCTGGTTCCGACACCATCCGCGACCTTGCCGGCCTCGTTGCCGAACTGGCGGCCGCCGTTGAGGCGGCAACCGCGAAGGACGCCTAAGCCATGGCCCTGCCGCCGATCGCGACCGAGCTCGATGCAGCCAATGCGGCGTTGTCCCTGATCGGGGTGACAGCGCTCAGTTCCTTCGACGAGGCGCGAACGGCGGCGAGGGTAGTGAAGCGGCATTTCGGAACGCTCCGGGATGCCTTGCTCAAGAAGACCGATTGGAATTTCGCTTCGGCGCAAGCGACGCTCGCGGCATCGCCAGAGGCGCCGGAACAGCCTTTCACCCGCCGCTATCTGCTGCCGGAAGACTGCCTCGCCGTCCGTTCGGTTCTCGGGCTCGAAGCGGACGAGTGGGCAGTCTCTGCGGCTGGCTCCGCCGACGCTCCACTCGTCCGCTACCTCGACACGGTTGCCGAGGCGCCGCTCGTTCTATTCACGCGACGGGTGACCGAGCCAATTCGCTGGAATGCTGAATTCACACTTATCTTTGTGCAGCAACTCGCCGAGGCCTGCGCACCGCAATGCACCCGGTCGAGCACGGCCGCCAACCGCGCGCACCAGGTGGCCGGCGAAATGCTTCCGGAAGCCAAGCGCAACGACGCCCGCGAGCGCTCCACCTCCCAGGTCAGCCGCACCACCTCCTGGATTTCCGCGAGGCGTCGATGATCGTCGACAAGATCTCTTTCGCCGGTGGCGAGATCACGCCGCTACTACGGGCCGCCTACGATCTCGACAAATCGCAGACGGGTCTTGCCCGCATCGAAAACTTCGTCGGCGTCGCCCAACGCGGCATCACCCGCCGGCCGGGAACGCGCTTCGCCGAGGCCCTGATCGACCAGAGCCAGAAGGGCTTGCTCATCCCGTTCAAGGCCGGCAACGACGACCAGGCCGTGCTTGTCATCAACGCCGGGACGATGCGGGTTGCCAGGTTGACCGGCTATCTGCTTGCCGATGGCGCGCCGTACACGCTGGCCGGCTTTCCCTACGGTGAGGCCGATCTTGCAAACATCCGCTACGCGCAAAGCGTCGATGTGGTGTTTCTTGGCTGCAAGGGATTGTCGCCCCGGCAGATTGTCCGCAACGGTCCCACCGACTGGAGCCTTGCGGGCTACGAACAGAGCTATGGCCCCTATCGGCTTCAGAACATCGACAAGGCATGGACCCTCGCTTGTTCCGCGCGGGCAGACTCGTCCTTCACCGTCACGGCGAGCAAAGCGACCTTCAAGGCTGGACACGTCGGCTCGCTCTGGCGGATCGACGAGCCGACCCTCGATAGCGTGCCGACCTGGTTGGCGTTGGAAGAAAACGTGCCGACCGGTGCTCAACGTCGCTTCGGTGGCTATGTCTACATGTGCGTCAATGGCCCGGTGAACTCTGGCGCCAATGCGCCGACCCACACCGAGGGGGAGGTGACGTCCGGCAATGGCAAGGCGCGCTGGAGATATCTCCACAACGGTCAATGCCACGTCCGGATTACCGAGGTGGTCTCGGAGACCGTTGCCAAGGTGACGGCCTATTCCCCTGTTCCGGACAGTCTTTTCACCTCGCCAACCTATCGCTGGTTCGAGGCGGCCTGGTCGGATGTGCGTGGATGGCCCGACAGCATCCGCAAGGTCGATCAGCGGCTGTTCTGGTCGCGCGGCGATGAGTGGTGGCTGACCTATGCCGGCGACTATTTCTCGTTCCAGATCGACGACACGGCCGCGTCTTCCCTGTCCGGTCGGCTCGCCTCGCCCGACGGCTCCCTCGTCGACATTCAGTGGGCGGTGCCGGCCGGTGGCGTCGTGGCCGGAACGGCGGACGGCGAGTGGCAGATACGCGGCTCGTCGTCGACCGATCCCTTGAGCGACCAGAGCAAGATTCGCGCGTTGCCTGATGGTTCGGAGGGCTCGGCCTGGCACGTCCCGCTGATGGTCGACGGCGGCGTGCTGTTCATCGGATCGAGCCGGCGGCGGATACACTTCACCGAACTCGACCGGTTGACGGAAAAGCTCAACACGGTCGAGCCCTCCGTCTACGCCGGCCATATCCTCAAGCCCGGCGCCGAGGGCTTTGCCTATCAGCGCGACCCGCATCGCACCGTCTGGGTGCGGCTTGCCAATGGCACGCTCGGCACCTTGACCTGGATGCCGAGCGAAAAGGTGGTTGGCTGGCAGCGGCAGATATTCGCGGGCGGCTTCGTCGAGGATATGGCGGCCATCCGGTCGGCCGACACGACGGTGCATGAGCTGTGGTTCATCGTCCGCCGTCAGATCGCGGGCGCGACGCGGCGCTATCTGGAAATCCTGCAAATCTTCTTCGACGCCGAGGACCCCGACGATCTCAGGGCCGCCGGTGCCTGGTTCGTCGATAGCGGCCTGGAGTATCAGGGCGCGCCGGTGACCGAGCTTTCCGGCCTCGACCACCTGGAAGGACAGGCGGTTGTTGTGTTCGCGGACGGCGGTGAACGCAAGGAACGGCCGACCGTGGCCGGCGGCAAGATCGCACTGACGCGGCCCGCCTCGCATGTCGTTGTTGGTCTGCCAATCGTCGCAAGGGCGAAGACGCTACCTTTCGAGATGATGACCCAGCGGGGCAGCACCAAGGGCGAGAGCAAGCAGGCGGCCCACGTCTACGTCGAGATGTACGAGAGCGCAGGCGGCGCCGTGTCGATCAACGGCGGGCCGGCCGAGCCGATCACTGTTCCTTGGGCAGGCGAGCCGAACAAATCCGTGGCGCTCAAGACCGGTGGCGTCTGGGTGACCGCCGAGGCGCCCGAGGGCGAGGAACTGGCGATCGAGCTGACTTGCGACGGCTGCCTGCCGTTCACCCTGATTGGTCTTTCGCCTGACCTCACGGTTCACATGGAGGGCGGCTGATGTGCGTCGATCCCGTTACCGCCCTGATGATCGGCGGCGGTGTTCTCTCCGGCGCCGGCCAGATCATGACCGGCGTCGAGCAGTCCAAGGCGGCCAAGGTGCAGGCGCAAATGGCGCGGCAGAACTCCGACTTGGCGTTGGCGCAGGGCGCTTACAAGGAACAGGAAATCCGCCGCGACGTTGCGGGCGTACTCGGTGGACAGCAGAGCTATTTCGCGTCGAGTGGTCTTGACCCCACCGTGGGCTCGCCGGTGGTGCTCGCCGCCAATTCTGCCGCCGCCGGTGAGGTCGACGCGCTCTTGACCCGCTACGGCGCCGTACGCGATGCGACCGGTTACCGCGTCGAAGAGGCCAACTACAAACGCCAAGCCAAGCAAGCGATGTTTTCCGGCATCTTCGGCGCTGCGACCACCATGCTCAACGCCGGCACCCAGGCGTTTCAGTGGCAATCCCTGCATGCGACGCCGTCCGCCGGCAAGGCGACCGGCGGTGCGATGAGACTGCCAGGCGCGGCTTACGGCGACGGCTATTTCGACACCAGCAGTCCTTTCGGGATTACGTGATATGCCGGCACCCGTCTACCAGTCGCAAGTCGCCCCGCCCGGCCCGGGTCAGATGCCAACCATTCAGCCGGCCGATGCTATCGGGCGGGGCCTTGGTTCGTTGGGACAGGCTGTTTTCGGCTTGGGCGAGGCAGTCGGCCGCGTGGCCGACTATAACAAGCAGCTTCGCGACGGCTCGGAAGGCATCGGCGCTCGGGCGCATTATCTGAAGGGGCTCGACGAGCTTCAGACCAAATGGACCGAGAGCCCCGATTTCAAGAACGCTCCCGGCGAATTTGCCAGCGCCGAGGCACAGCTCCGACAGGAAGCGCTCGACATGGTCAGCGACCCGCGCGAGCGGGAAGCGCTGGGCTTTGATTTCGAGCGGCAGTCGATCGCCGCCCGTGGCGCGGTGCATGGCTCTGCCCGCAGCAATGAAGCCTCGACAGCGGTCGCCAACCTCGACGTTGCCGACCAGAGCTATTTCCGCCGCTATGGCGCCGCAGGCTCCGATGCCGAACGCCAGGCGATCATGGGCGATCGCGACAAGGCCATTGATGGGCTCGCCAACACCGGCCTGTTGACGCCCGTCCAGGCCCAACAGCGCAAGCTCACCTTCCGCGCCACGACCGAACAGGGCGCGGTGCTGGAGTTGATCCGCACCGATCCGAATAGAGCCAAGGCCCTCCTGTCCGATCCGGCCAACTTTGGTGCGCTCGATCCATTCGACCGGCAGCGCTACCTTTCGAGCGCCGATGCGGCGCTTGAGGAACAGACGCTCGCCGGCATTCGTGCAGGCGACGATCGGTCGAGTTTGGGCGCGATTGGCCGGGTGCGCGATGGCGGCACCGCGACCTGGATTTTCGACCGTGGCGTGATCCCACAAGAAAGCGGCGGTAAGGCAAGCGCTGAAAGCCCCATGGGTGCGCTTGGCGTCGCTCAACTCATGCCCGATACGGCGCGCGGCGTTGCCCGGCAGATGGGGCTCGATGATATCGCCGGTCTCGACGATCAAGGGCTGAAGGCGCGCCTTCTCAGTGATCCCGACCTTAATCGGCGGATCGGGCTCACCTATTTTCAGGGGCTGCTCGATCGCTACGACGGTAACGTGGCCGTCGCGCTCGCGGCCTATAACGCCGGGCCCGGCAACGACAAGCTCCCTCGTGCGACGGCCTGGCGTGACGAAGCGGTGCGCCGCTTTGGGCCGGCGTTCACCGCCGAGGAATTCGCGTCCGTCATTCCGGTCAGCGAGACGGCGGATTATGTCCGCAGCGTCTTCGGTCGCTTGGGGCAGCCCATGGGCTCGACCCTATCGGCGACGGGACGTTTCCGCGCTGAAAGTGCTTGGTTCGACAAGCTGAAGTCCGACAAGGCCGATGAACGGAAGGCGCTGCTCGACCTCGCAGCCATTTCCCGCGACGACGCCGGCGATATCACCAAGCTCTTTGGCTCTGGCTATGCCGCCGACCCGGCGTTGATCGCCTCCACCAAGCAGACACTGGCGACGGCCGCCGCAGCCGGTGATAGCTCAAGCGCCTTGAAGCTCCGCGAGCTTGCCCGCGCCGAGCAGATCGCGCCCTTCGTGGCGGGCGCCTGGCGGATGCCGCCGAGCGATCTCGAACAGGCGCTATCGGCCGAGGAGGGGCGACTTGCGGCGGCACCGGTGGTGATGCCGGTTGAGCAGATGCGGCTCGATGCCATGCGGGCCGTGTCGTCGGAGATCAACCAGAAGCGCGACAGTGATCCGGTATCGGTGGCCGTGCGCGCCGGGCGCGTCGCGACCACGCCGCTTGCCTATGATGCCGCGCCGTCGTCGCCACAGTTCCAGACGGCCTTCGCCCGTCGAGGTGAACAGGCGGGCCTCGCCGCGTCCTACCTTGGCGCACCGGTGAAGCCGTTCCAGGCGGCCGAGCTTGGAGCCGTGAAAGATCACTGGTCGAAGCTCGGCAATGGCGGCAAGGCCGAATTTGTGACCGGCATGGCCCGCGCGATGGATGACCGCGCTTTCACCGGCGCCGTCGAGCAAATGGCGAATGGCGCCGAGGCGCACATGATGATTGTCGCCGGCCTGGTCGGCAAAGATCGGCCGGCGATCGCCGAGCAGATTTTCCGCGGCCAGGAGCTGATGGCGCTACCGGACGTCAAAGCCAAGGCCGACACGATCAAGGAGGGTCTCGCCGACACGCTTGGCCGCCTTGCACCGGACACCTATCCGCCGACCGTACAGGCGACGATCGCCGACGCGGCGACGGCTGTTTATGTCGCCGATCGCGCGGTGGGCGAGACGTTGTTCGGCGAGCATGACGCCGACGCCTATCAGGCCGCCGTCGAGAAGGTGACGGGCAGTTTCACCCGGATCAACGGCGCCGACGTGCCGGCGCCACAGGGCATGACGGTTTCGCGCTTCTCCGGTCTGTTCGACAGCCTGACCGACGATGACCTGAAGGCGGCCGGCGGTGCCTTCGCCGTTGGTGGTTACCGCCACGACGCAGCGTTTCTTCGCCATCATGCCGTGTTGCGACCGACGTCGCTCGGCGGTGCGGTCTACGGCGTCTATCTGCCGCAAGGCGGCGAACTCAGGCCAGTGACGACCGCGCTGCGGAGCGGTGGGTCACTCGTGCTGGATTTCTCCGCGCTCAATGATTTGCGGGGGCGTTTCGTTCGAAGCGCACCGGGTGGTCTCGGCAACCAGCCCCCGCCGGTAACGCCTTCCGATCTTCCTCCGCTCCAGCGACGGGGGCTTGGCAGCCAATGACCTCCTGGGATGCAGCTTGGTCCGAGACCATCGCCCGCCGCGACGCCGTACGGCCGGCCGAAGCCCCGCTGACCGGCTGGGATGCTTTTGTCGGCGCCGGCTGGAGCACGGTCGATTGGGCGACCACTTACGCCGGCTTCAAGGATACGGCCGCGAACGAGCTGACGTCGGCCTTCCGCAAGGCAACCGGCCGAGAGTTGCTCGGTTGGGCCGCGCAGACAATGGGGAGCGACGCATCCGGTCTCTGGCGTCCTGGTGAGATGGACGTGGCTACGACGACCAAACTTGCCCGCGCCATTGCTACACTGCCGGAAGATCAGCGAAAGGCGATCGAACCCCACATCGATGTCGGCGCCCGCGCATCCGAACTCTGGAGAGACCATGAGCGTCGCCTGTCCGACGCCTCTTCGCGGACTTACGGCCTGAGTGCCAACGCGTTGGCCTGGTCTGGTTGGCTTGCCGCCAACGTCGCCGACCCGATCAACGTTGCATCCATGGCGATCCCGACCGTCAAGGGCGTCGGCCTGGTGGCCAGTGTCGGCCGTGAAGCGGCGATCAACGCCGGCACGGAAGCCCTTGAGCAGGGCATCCTTCAGCATGACCGCGCCGAGCTTGGCGGCGAATATTCGCTTGGCGACGCCGCATTTTCGATCGGTCTTGCCGGCCTGATCGGTGGCGCGGCCGGCGGGCTTCGGCATCGCTTCGAAGCCCGCGCGGAAACACCGCAAGCGCCGGCCACCCCGAAGCCAGACCTGTCGCCTCAAGACGTCGCCGCCGTTGCTCGCTTCCAGGAAGCGCGCGACCTACCGGCGGCCGGTATGCCCGACGCGCGATCGGCGGTCGCCGCCCTCGATGGCGAGGCGATGGCACGGGCGGCGATCGACAGCGGCCAGCCGCTTTCGTCGGTCGCTGACTTGCCGAATCTCCGGGGCGGCGAAATCGTCTGGGGTGACGGCCAGAGCCTCAAGACGCGCTGGCAGGTGATCGAGGCGGACAAGCTCATCACCAGCCACGACACTTCGGGCACCGCCAACCCACTATTCCCGCCCGAGCTTCAACCGCGCGACCGCTCGCGGCCGGCGAGCCAGGCGCAGATCGCCGAGATCTCCGCCAACCTCAATCCGCGTCTTCTGATGGACGCGCCGACCGCGCGCGAGGGCGCGCCGGTCGTCGGCCCTGATGCCGTTGTCGAAAGCGGTAACGGTCGGGTGCTTGGCATCCGTGAGGCGTTCGCGCGGGTGCCAGATCGGGCCGAGGCCTATCGAAAGGAACTGATCGACGCTGGCTTCGGCCAGGCCAAGGACATGAAACAGCCGGTCCTAGTGCGCGTCCGTGAGACTGAGCTATCGCCTGCCGAGCGGCAGGCTTTCACCGTCGAGGCGAACCGCACGGCAACGGCGCGGCTTTCAGCGTCCGAGCGCGCGGCCGTTGACGCCAAGGTGTTGTCGCCCGAGGTGCTCGACGCCTTCGCTGGTGGCGAAGCCGGCCAGGCACGCAACGCCGCCTTTGCCCGCAAGGCGCTTCAGCGCATGGCGACACCGGAAGAGATGGGCGATCTGGTGACGGCCGATGGCTATCTGTCGCAGGCGGGAGCCGATCGCCTGACGGCCGCCCTGGTGCAGCGCGGCTTCGATGCGCCCGACGTGGTGAAGAGCCTTTACGAGACGATCGACCCGACGTCGAAAGCAATCATTGGCGCCATGAGCGACACGGCGCCGCTTGCGGCCCGCGTGCGTCAGGCCGCCATCGATGGGCGCCTCTCCTTCGACGATCCCGGCCGCGACGTGGTGGAAGCCTATCGCCTGGTCGAGCGCGCGCGGAAAACCGGCGAGCCGGTTGCCGCTCTTCTCGACCAGGCCGACATTGAGCACGGGGACGTGCGCGAGAGCGTCGCCGATGCAGTCCGGCTGTTCTTCCATGACGATGGCCTGACGGTTGCGGCCGGCCGAGAGAAAGTCGCCGAGCGGCTCCAGAGCCTGTTCCGCGCATCGCTCCGGGCGGGCGATGGTCCCGATCTCTTTGGCTTCGAGGTGACGCCGAGGGCGGCTTTCGCAGCAGCGAAGATCGCAGGCGCCGACATCGAAGACATTGCCGTTATTCCTGTTCGGTCTCCCGGCCGCGCCCCTGGCGAAGCCGCTTTCTTCGAGGGCGTGCCGGAGCGGGATATGGATGCGCTCTACGCTGTCGCGCCGATGCGACAGGAGGAGCTCAGCGCAGCCGGTCAGGAAATCGCCAATGCGGTGGGCGTCGAATACAAGGCCGCAAAGATCAAGGATCGCGCGACGGCTGAGCAGAAGATGACCCGCAAGGGCTATCAATCTACGGCCGAGCTTACCGATGTCGTGCGAGGTGGCTTTGTCGTCGACACACCCGCTAAAGCCGACTTGGTTGTCGAGGAGCTCGCGCGACGCTTTGAGGTGCTGGACGAAGGTTGGGCAGTTGCCAGCGGCGGCTATGTTGACCGCAAGGTGCTGGTGCGTTTTCCGGATGGCACTGTGGGCGAAGTCCAGCTTTGGGAGCCGCACATGCTCTCGGCGAAAAAGGCCGGCGGCCATGAACTCTACGAACGCTGGCGACTGTCCGAAGACGCGGTCGAGCGCCTCGCGCTCGAAGACAAGATGGATAGGCTTTATTCGGCAGCGGCGCGCGAGGCAGGCTCTGACTGGACAAACCTTGACGTGTCGAGCGGTCCGAACTTCGGCTCGAACACCTCACGCCAGCGCTCTTCCGGCAAAACGCCAGCGGTGTGGAACACGTCCGCCTCGTCGACTTTTGACCAATCCTTACCGGGGGCAAGAACGGCGAAGGCCTCATATGACGGTTTCAGCAGCACTGCCGGCCGCCGGTCCCAGTTGCAGAACGTCACTGATGACATGGGGAATGCCTCTCACGAGGTTGATGTAAGCACTGGACCAGAAAAGTCCAGAAAGTCAACTCCTTCGCAAGAAGAAACCGCGCTCGCCCGGCGCGAGGTTTCTCCGCACCTTACCGAACAGGTCGAGGCCGGCCGCGCCGCGCAGGAAGATCTCCGGCGCCTGGTCGACGAGGTTGGCGACCTTGAACTGGAACTCGACGCGCCAGACGGCACAACGCGCAAGGTGACCGCCCGTCAGTTGCTCGACGAGATCGACGCCGACGCGGCCGTGGCGGCCGAATTCGCCGATTGCCTTATCAAGAACGGGGTGCGCTGATGGTCTCTCCGCGTTTCTGCTTCACTGCCAAAATCACATCCGGCGCTGTCGATCCTGAAAAGGGCAAGGTGCTGCTCGACTGGCTCGACGAAGCCGAGGCCAACTTCAAGGCCGCTGGCGACACGGCGCGCGATGCCATACGCAAAGCGGCGATCGAGACGGCCGACGAAGCGGCGGCCGAGGCGGCGCGAAAGGCTCAGATCGCCTTCGGCACCGCCAAGGCTCAAGCCGACGTGTTGCGGCGGGTGACGACTTATACGGAAACGGTTGGCGCGCTGAAGGCCGAGGGAAAGGCGCCGACCTTTCTGAAACTGCCGCTCGCCGCCGCCATCCGCGCCATGCTGGTCCGCGATCCCTTCGAGATCGGCATGACCTTTGAGAACGTGGTGGCGGCCAGCCATCGCATTCGGGCCGAGGCGCACACCCTGTTTGCCGGGGCAATCGAGGCCATGCGGCCGAAGATGCTGGGCTTCAAGGCGGAAACCGCCTTCGAGGGCGATGTGCTGCGGGAACTCTATGGCCTGGCGACCGGCAATGCCACGGCGCGCACTGTGGCCGAGGCCTGGACAAAGACGGCCGAGCACCTTCGGATCGCCTTCAACAAGGCTGGTGGCGCCATCCCCTTCCGCGCGGACTGGCGGCTTGCCAACCCGACCCACGACGCGATGAAGGTGCGCACGGCCGGCCGTGAGCAGTGGAAGGAATTTCTCTATCGCAACAGGCTGCTCGACCGGAACAACATGATCAGCTTCGCGACGGGCCGAACGCTTTCGCCCGGCAAGCTCGACAAGCTGCTGGACCAGGTGTTCGACAGCATCGTCAACGAGGGGATCGACGGCGGGCCGAGCGCCGCCGTTCGTGGCCGGCCGGCTCTGGCCAACAGCCGCGCCGACGCCCGCGTGCTGCTGTTCAAGGATGCCGAAAGCTGGATGACTTACGCCAACGCGTTCGGCGGTCACCAGTCGGTCTATCAGGCCATGCTCGATCACATCGAGGGCATGGCTTCCGATATCGCCAAGCTGGAAGTGCTGGGGCCGAACCCGGTAGCGCTCAAGCGGTTCATCGACGGCCTGTTTGAGCGAGAGCCCGGCCGGCTGGCTTCCGAAGGGTCGATGGCTGACGCCAAGGGCTTCGTGAAGACGGTCAAAGGCAACCTCAAGATCGGCGACACGGTGAAGTCTGGGCAAAACCAGATCGACGCTTTGTGGAGCCAGGTGGTGACCGGCGATGCCAATCGGCCGGTGCATGAAGGCGCGGCGAATGCCATGAGCGATATGCGCTCGTGGCTGGTCTCCTCGCAGCTCGGATCGGCCATCATCTCGTCCATCTCCGACCCGGCGTTGCTGACCATGACGGCGCGCTTCAACGACGTGCCGGCGCTGAAGGTGCTCAGCCGCGCTGCCGCCGACATGGCGCGTCCTGGCGCCGAGATCGACGCCCTGCAGCATGGCTTCATCGCCGACAGCATTGCCGGCGATGTTCGGGCAGGCGATCGCTTCATGGGCGAGGCAATCCGCAGCGGCATCGCTGCGAAGACGTCGAGCGCCGTCATTCGCGCCTCCGGCCTTCGGCGCTGGACCGCCACGCTTCGCAACGCCTTCGGCATGGAGTTTCAGGCGAAGATCGCCAGTGACGCAGATAAGACGTGGGGCGATCTGTCGCCGGCCTTCCGTGACACGCTCCAGCGCTATGGCATCGGCGAGGCCGACTGGAAGCTGATCGGCGAGGCTAAGCCGTTCGAGCCGCGACCAGGTGCGAAGTTCATCCGCCATATGGATGTGGCGGCGATCGGCAGCGAGAACGCCCGCCGCGTTGCCGCGTCGATCGCCCGCATGGTCGACACGGAAATGACCTTCGCTGTGATCGAGAGTGACACACTGACCCGCGCCATGTTGCTCGGCGACAGCCGGCCGGGCACGCTTGGCGGCGAGGCGCGCCGGGCGGTCTCGCTCTACAAGTCGTTCACGGCGACCTTCATCACCTCGCACATGATGCGGGCCTTTGCGCGCGGTTGGGACGGCCGGCGCCTCAGCCATGCCGCCGGCAGCTTCGCGCTGATGTCGGCCATGGGGCTGATGGCCCTTCAGCTCAAGCAGATCGCCAACGGCCGCGATCCGTTGCGGGCCGACGACCCGAAGACGATCGGCGCCGCCATCCTACAAGGTGGCGGCTTGGGTATCTTCGGCGACTTCTTGTTTGCCGACCAAACCCGTTACGGCAACAGCTGGGCGACGACCATCGTTGGGCCACAGGCTGGCGCCGTCGAAACCGTGCTGGGCGATTGGCTGATCAAGAACAGCCAGCTTTGGGCCAAGGGACAAGAGACACATTTCGCAGGCGACGGCCTTTATGTGCTGTCCCGCTACATGCCAGGGTCGACGCTCTGGCAGACGCGTCTCGCGTTCCAGCGGGCGATCGTCGACCAGCTTGCTTTGCAGATCGACCCGCGCGCGCCAGAGCGCTTTCAGCGCCTTGAGAAGCAGGCGGCCAAGGATGCCGGCCAGCGCTTCTGGTGGGCGCCCGGCCAGTCCACACCGCGCCGCATGCCTTCCCTGATCGGAGATGCTCGATGACCGTTGTTTCCACCGTTGTCCGCGCCTCCGCAGCGTGGACAGGAGTCGAGACCGAAATCCCGACCGGCATTCAGGTGCAAGAGCGGTCCCAGCTTATTGTCAGCCTGGTACCTGACGAGGGGGAGCGCCAGGCGCTGACGCTCGGGCTGCACTACGCCGTCACGCTTTCCTCGGCAGGCGTTGCGACCATCGCTCCGCTTGCGGCCTTTCCTGCCACACCGGGCACGGTGTCGATGGTGCGGCAAACGCCGATGACGCAGGTTTATGACCCGACCGCGACCGACACCTATGACGCGGCAGGGCATGCGGCGGCGCTGGATCGATCGGCTATGCGCGTTGCCGAGCTGTCGCAGAAGGTCGACGACATCGAGGAGTCGTCAATCGTTATCGCTGGCAACGCCGCGAGCGTGCCTGAGGGGGCCGTTTACGTGTCGAACGGCGAGGGCGGGGCCGTCGCTGGACCAACCGCCGCCGAGATCGAGACGGCCCGCGCGACTGCCGTCAGCGCTTCTGGAACGGCCACGGTCGCTGCCGGAGCTGCCACTGGCGCGGCTACGGCCGCCGGCACCGCCGCCGCGCTCGCCGATCAGCTCGCGAACGCGGCGCCGAATACGCCGGTCGGCACGGGCTTTTCGGCTCGGCATTGGGCGGCCGTGGCGCAGACGCTTTCCGACGCCTTCGACCTGGACGCCTATTCGACCACCGAGCAAATCGCGGCCATGCTCGAAAGTTTCGTTCCAGCGGTTCGCAAGCTGAAGGTTGGCCCTGGCCTGTCTCTTGACGGTGCTGCCGGCAGCGACGCGGAGCCGGCTGAGACTGATCTTTCGGCCGACCGGCTGATTAAGTTGGTTCTGGCATCGGCAGCCACTGTGGTCGCTGGCACTGACGAGGAACTGCCGGTTCATTCGGCGGGCGTTCATTCCGCGATCGTGGCCGCGCTTGGCGCCCTCAACCTCGGTGGAGCCGTTCCCAAGGCTATCCGCGATTTCGGCGCATCTGGAAACTACGTCCCAACCGCAGGGACCAAGTTCATTTTTGGCATTCTCGTGGGCGGTTCCGGCGGAGGGAACTCTGTCTGGGGCACCGGTGGTGGCGCCGGTGGTGTCGGCTTCTTCTTTGCAGCCGTGAGCGACACTCAGACCTATCCGGTCGCTGTTGGCGGAGGCGGCGGAGTGGTTGCCAACAAGAACAGCACCGGTGGAACCGGGGGCACTACGAGCATCGTCATCGACGGAGTCACCTACTACACGAGCGGCGGCGGCGGTGCCAAGGAGGGCGGCGGTAACGGCGGGGGGCCAAGCGGAACTTGCCTATTCGGTCAGGCGGGGGCTGCCGGCGGCTGGTATCTCGCGGGTGGTGTGTATGGATATGGCACTGGCGCAACGAATGGGGTCGGCGGTCGCGCCATGTTCATGGAGTTCGGCACATGAAAATTGCTCATACCCTCAATTCGTCCGGCACCGTCACAAACATCATTATCCTTGCCGATGAAGCTGACCCAAATGATTTCGGGGCAGTAACAGGCCCTGACGGGGTGGGCATTGGTTGGACCAATAACGGTGGGGACTGGACAGCTCCGGCTGAACCGGAACCATCGCTCGACAGTCTCCGGACGGACAAAATCGCGGATATCGCAGCGGCGGCCGACGCGCTCCTTGCTGCCGGCGCGCCTGTGACTGGTGGGCTGCACGTCGCCCTTGATGATGGAAGCCGCGCCGACCTTACCGCTATGGCGGCGACTGCGACGGCGGCTTCGGCCAATGCCGTTCCGTGGCCGGAGAGTTATTCGCGCGGCTGGATCGCAATCGAGAACGTCCGCATCCCACTCGCCGCCCCGGGCGCCGGCCTGATGCTCGCGGCCTCAGCAGGCGACTATTACGCTGCCATCGTCCAACACCGGCGCGACCTGAAGGATGCCGCTCTCGCGGCCGAGGACGCGGCCGCGCTCGACGCGATCGACATTGCCGCCGGCTGGCCTGGATAAGCCGACAAGCCTTTCGGGGAGGGACGCGCTCATGTTCCAACGAAAGGCCCTGATATGACTGAATTCGAGCGCTCTCTTGCCAAGGTACTGGTGTTGGAAGGGGGCTTTGTGAACGACCCAGACGACACGGGCGGCGCCACGAACAAGGGCGTCACTCAGGCCGTCTACGACACTTATCGAAAGAGCGTCGGCGCCGGCCGGCAGAGCGTGCACCTCATCAGCGACGACGAGGTGCGGGCGATCTACAAGAGCCGCTATTGGGATCTGGTGAAGGGCGACCAACTGCCGCCAGGCGTCGGCTATGTCGTCTTTGATGGTGGCGTGAACTCTGGGCCGGGGCAGTCGGTGAAATGGCTCCAGCGCGCGCTAGGCCTCAAAAAGGTCGATGGCCTGGTCGGCCCGGAAACGCTCGCCGCTATCAACGCCGTCGAGGATCACGACGCACTGATTGCCAAGATCATCGCCCTTCGCGATGCCTTCCTAAAGGCCCTCAAGGGCTGGAAGAAGTTCGGCAAGGGGTGGGCTTCTCGCATCAAGCAGGTGCTCGCCGTGGGGCAGGCCTGGGCGCGCGGTTCGGTCGGCCCTGAAGTGGTCTACGATGGGGACGGCGCCCGCAAGGCAATGTCGACCGACGCAAAGGTGGCCCCCTCGGCGGCGATCGCCGACGCGGCGACCGGTGGCGGCCTGATCACCGGAACGACCATTCTCGGCACGCTCCAAAGCGCCCAGGAGCAGCTCGCGCCGCTCGCCTCGGGAAGCCCGATCGTCTCCAACATCATCGCCGGCATCGTCGTCATCTCGGCCGCGCTGGTGATCGGTGGCGCCGTCTATGGCTGGTGGGCGCGTCGACGCCGGGCCGAGCTAGCCGAGGCACTGGCATGACCGCCGCTAACGTCCGCCTCGCCTTCCTGATCGCCTTGGCCGTCGGCCTCGGCGTTGCGGGCTGGCGGCTTTACGCCAAGGGCTGGTCAGACGCCCGCACCGACCAGGACCGCGCCGCGCTGAAGGCCCAACGGGAAAGAGTGATCCTTGATGAAAAGCTTGCCACTGAAACGCCCGTTGAGATCTGCCGTCGCCTTGGTGGTGGCTCTCTTTGTGACGGGCTGCGCTAGTGCCGTGCCCGTCTGCGATGGCGTGGTCTACGTGCCGCTGAAGCCGGAATCGTCGGTCTATCTATCAGCCAACGACATCGACGCCGCGCGCAAGATTGCCGGCAACAACGAGACCATCAAGCGGGCTCGGTAACAGAGCATACGGCGGGGCAGGGCGTCCCGCCGCGCGTATTTCTGGAATTAGGGGGCTTCCGTGGACGATACCCGCGACAAGGTGATCGCGCTTGAAGTGAGAGTCGAGCAGATGGCACTGGATATGAAGCGGCTTGCCGATGCTGTCGAGCATCTCAACAGCCTGCTCGACCAGGCGAGGGGAGCGAAATGGGCCTTGGGATTGTTGCTGTTTGCCGGTGGAGCGGTGTCAACGTATATGCCGATGGTGTTCCGATGGGTGATGGCGATCAAATGACGGGGTGGAACACCAACTATTTTTGTATCACGGATATTGCGGTCGCGTTTTTTCGTGATACATTATTTCCATGAAAATCACTTGCGATCCGGTCAAGCGAGAGACGACCCTTAAGGAGCGTGAGCTTGATTTTTTCGATGCGGCCACGGTGTTCATGGGGAGAACCCAGACCCTTGAAGACGACCGCTTTGACTATGGCGAGACGCGCTATCAGAGCTACGGTTTGCTTGGTGAGCGCGTTGTCATGATCGTTTGGACGCCGCGAGGTGAAGCACGGCACATCATTTCCATGAGGCACTGCCATGACAAAGAAGCCCGAAAAGTTCGAGAGCACCTGGGTTGATCCAGATGACGCCCCCGCTTGGCCCGACGAAGCCTTCGACCGAGCCGAGATCGCTGTTGGCGGTGAGGTGATCAAGCCTGCACAAGGCACTTTGACGCGCCGTCGCGGCCGGCCAAAACTGGATGCGCCCAAGCAACAGGTTTCTGTCCGTCTCGATTCGGATGTGTTGGACGGCCTGCGCGGTCTCGGTGTTGGTTGGCAGGGTGAAATGAACAGCGCCCTCCGCGAGTGGCTTATCCGTCGCCGGGCTTAATGGTTCAGGCCGTTCCGGAGAGAATCCTGTAGACGCCGGCCCTGCCGATTCCGAGGCGTTTTGCTACTTCCGCTCGGCCTGAAGCCTTCCGCTGTCAGGCCCCGTACCAATCCGCTGGGCAAGCTCGGCCTGCGACGGGTCAGCGGCAGTCCGGGCACGCACCAGAGCCTCTATCACAACGAACTCGGCGTCGGCTGCTGCATACTCACGCTCAAATTCCGGATCGGCCATCAGCCGCTTCTTGATGTCCGCAAGTCTGGTCATCCTTCAACCTCCACCGCCGGGCGATACCTCACCGCCAAATTGTCTTGCTGAGCCCTCCGGCTACGCCCTTTCCAGCACACGGTAGACGCTCGCCCGACCGATACCCAGGCGACGGGCGATTTCGCTAGGACCGATCCCCTGATCGGCGAGCGCCTTCACCTTGTCGGCGTCGATCGACGGCTTGCGGCCTGTGTAGACGCCAGCCTCCTTGGCTGCCGTGATTCCCTCGGCTTGGCGTTCGCGTCTGAGATTGGTTTCGAATTCGGCAAACACCCCGAGCATGTCGAGGAAGGCCTTGCCGGCGGCCGTCGATGTGTCGACCGGCTGTTCAGTCGCCCGCAGTGCGACGCCTTTCCGCTTCAGCTCATGCACGATGTCCTGAAGATCCTTCATGGAGCGCGCCAGGCGGTCGATGCGGGTGACCACTAGGACGTCGCCGGCACGTACAAACTGGAGAA
This sequence comes from Pseudomonadota bacterium, assembly GCA_018262505.1. Taxonomy (GTDB): domain Bacteria; phylum Pseudomonadota; class Alphaproteobacteria; order Rhizobiales; family Pleomorphomonadaceae; genus Pleomorphomonas. Next base: position 20,102 of record JAGSYV010000004.1, on the reverse strand, counting down.
GAGTTTCAAGCTCCGAGCGCCCCTCGCGTGTGGTGCCACTTGCCTTTTCAGATCGAATGATCTCGCACCCCGCCGCGCGGAGGGCGGCGATTTGAACGGCGCAATCCTGATCGATCGTCGACACGCGGGCGTAGCCATAAGTTGCCATGGGAAATCTCCGAGAGTGTATCAATAGAGTATGTGTTGAGAGACATCTCGTCAAGTCCCGCGCCGCCCCCGTGCGGCGCGGAAAAAGCGACTAGCGCGGCCCGTCGAGCACGCGGCAACAATAATCGGCCGTGTCGCGAATTGAGCGAAGGAGCTCGATCGTCAAGTTGTCCAGGCGGGAGTCGTCGCTTTCGATTGATCGAAGCAGCAGCTCGGCTGCCTGGCGAATGCGCTGGTTTTCGACATAGAGCGTTTCGCCGAGATCGATGATTTCGGCGAGCGTTTTGCTCATGGCGGCCGCGCAGATTTCTTGCTTACTCATAGATACACCTCGTTACAAACGAGGCGTGTAATCCGGTGAATCGGTTCAGATTGAGCCAACAAAAAAGAGCAATATGGGCTTGTTGCTACCGTTAATAGGTGAGGGGCATACAGAAAAAGGGCATAAGAAATCAGAGCCGCCTAGGCTCCCTCACATGCCACCTAAACGCTTGAAGGGAAACAACGTCACTAAGTCGGTTGGGAGTGCCAACCAATCGAGCTATCGTTGAAATAATTGTCTTTTTCGCCCTAGTCCCTCCCATGGGGATAGGTGAGGGATTGACACGGGGCGAGGTCTATATTCGCTGCGTTACAACCTCGCTTCGAGGTGAAGCCGGGTAATGATCCCCGGGATTTGCTCTAGGGTGAACAGGGGGGCTTTATTCGGTGATCGCAGACCTAAATTGCCACAGCATCCGGCACGTCATAGGTGTTGCCAGAAAAGCCAGATCGTAATCGATGGTCAAGTAACGCTGTCATAATATCCTTACATGTCTCGGGCGTAGGCACAATCTTGCCTTCTGCACTAAATATAATGTTCAAGCCAAATTCGATATAAAGTCTCCTAAGGTTCTCCATAAAATCAGTATTCTTGTAGAAGGATTTTATTCTGATGGCTGAAATCCTTCTTAAGTGAATTCTGTTCTCTCCGACAAATTGGACTAGTGGTGCCGTGTCCGAAAATATTCCCACGAATTCAGGCTCTGCCTGAAGCCCGGCGAAGTCATTCTCGTGTGCAGCGCGGTAATTCGCAATCGATTCGAAATTCTTCTTGTTGTGTATGAATATGCTATCCCCAAAAATGAAGAAATCGAAAATTTTATAAATCCTAAATGCCTCGTTTTCGCTGACATCGAGTTGATTTTCAGAAAATATAGCGCTTATAAGATTCTTAGAAGACTTTGTTGTCCAGGATGAGTCCGTTTTTTTTACGCATAATACGATCGTATCGTTTTTAAATAAAGAAGCAACATAGAATCTTGCGTTTTGTAGTGTCTTTACACTTCTGATTCGTCTTTTCGATGAAAAATTAGTCATGCCGCTTATTATCGCGTGTATATCTGTCTCGTCGGTTGGGATGCGAAGAACACTGCTTTCATTATTTTCAGCTAGCAAGCCATATTCGATCTGTTCGGTAGCGCTCGCGAGTTGGTGGCTGAAGACGTCTCTTAATTCAGCATCTAGTCGGTCAGTGGTTTCGATCCAGTGACCGTTTACATCTGGAATCGTCCCCTTGAAAGTCCATAGGGTTATTGTCGATCCGGTTGGATTGAATGCCTTAAGGTCCGCCAGCTCGGTCATCGTGCCCCCTCCAACTTACGGCTTGCGAGCGATCATGACATCTTGCACGTCGCTATATTTTAGGACGTCATTTACCTCGAAATACTCGTTCGAGAGAATGAACCCATCATGCTCTTGTTCTTCAATTCCATATGAGAAGGACACTTCATAGAGTCTCCATCCGAATACAACAAGCATTGGATTTAGTATTATTTGCCCAGATTTATACGTTATCCAGAAAATCCAAATCAAAAATATGATTATTCCGACTAGTTTACTGCCGTCATTATATCCGATCCCCATGAAGGAAACGATATATGGCAACGTATAATTCATTAGTTCAGATGGTATGTACTTAAGTTTTCGGATCTTTATTGTTCTTTTGTATTTCGTTACCCGGAAAATGAACGCCGAAAACATCATGCCTAGCAAGCAGACGCCAAATATTGATAGCGAGAGCGCTGTATGATTAAATGGTGGTACGTTGAAAAAATATGATTTTATATTGTCCAAAGTGAATATTGACTGCGAGCAGTCGTAGCGAAAATCTTGAGCTAAAAGTATGAAAGAAAGGGGCAGATAGGACCCTAGGTATATTGCGGCGGCTGCCCAAAGTCTCAGTTGCATCTGCTTCCCCATTACCGAGGTTGAAAACTGCAATTTTGCATGCAGAATGCGCCAGAATGCAACTTATGCCTTAAAACTTGCGCGCCGCAATGGATCGCAAATACCTATTTTGGATACGGTTGGTGTGGAGTGGTGGCGAAGAAAACCTGGAGATTGAGGCTGGGTGTGCCTAGTGGCTGTCCTTGAGACTTTCTGATCCTTTGGGGCCGAGCCGCGTCCCCTCTGCCACATATCGTTCCGCCTCCTGCAATGGCGTCCAGCCAAACATGGCCACGAGTTTGCTCGCGGGTGTGCCGCTTTCAGTGCATCGCGTGGCGGCTGCTTTGCGAAGACCGTTGGCCGAGGCTGGTATGCCGGCCTCGTCACATCGGTCGCGGAACCAGTTGCCGACGCCCTTCATGGCGAAGGGGTTGCCCCAGCCTGAGAGCAATAGTGTCTTGGCGCCGGTCGCCCTCATGGCAATGGGGTCCGCCAACGCGGGCAGAATGCGCATGGTCACGATGACGCCCGAACTGCGCTATATCTTGCTCGTTGGATGGATCGGATGTCGCCGGCTATGTGCTGCGGCCGATGCTGACGACGCCAGAATGCCGTCGCGCGCGGTGAGAAAGTGCTCCTGAAAAGCCTTTTGTTCGATATCAGTTTGCGGCTTTCTCACTGAGGTCTAACACGTTGACACTGCGCGAATCGCGAGGCCCCTCCGTGGCCTCCAAATTTCAAAGAATGTCGAATTTCTCACGGTTCATCGCGCGCGGCCGCCTTGATGCGCGCCTACCTTTCGTGCGGGCGAGCCTTTTGTTCCCAGGCGTCGTCTCTCAACACTCCGCAAAGCTGCGTAGAAGCTCTTGTTTCGGATGAGGGGGGCGGCTATTGGAGGATCCAACAGAGAGTTCCGGCAGGGGGCGTGGATCCATGGTCGATTTTCCGGCGTTGCGCACCAAGATGGTCGACGGCCAGGTGAGGCCGAACGATGTCACCGATCTTCGCATCATCGATGCGATGGGCGAGGTGGCGCGCGAGGATTTCGCGCCGGAAGATCAAAAGCCGCTTGCCTACCTTGATCGCGATCTGCCGCTTGGCAACGGACGCGCGGCGCGCGTTCTGATCCAGCCGATGGTGCTCGCCCGGCTGCTGCAGTATGCGAGCATCAAGTCGACCGACAAGGTTCTCGAAGTCGGCACGGCCACAGGTTATGGCGCTGCCGTCATGGCCCGCCTCGCCGGATCGGTCGTCGCGCTGGAACAGGATCCTGAGCTGGCGACCATCGCTCGCCGTCGGCTGGCCGGCCTTACCAACGTTGCTGTGGTCGAGGCGTTGCTGGTCAAGGGCGTGGCGGATGCCGCGCCATTCGATGTCGTCATCTTCAATGGCGCCGTTGCAACCTTCCCCGAGGCCGTTGCCGGCCAGCTCGCCAAGGGCGGACGGCTGCTCCTCGTCGAAGAGGGGGAAAGCGCGCCCTGGGCAAAGCTTTATACACGCGGCGATGCCGGGGTTTCCGGCCGTGCGTTGTTCAATGCATCGGTTCCGGTATTGCCGGGATTTCAGGCGGCTGAGTCTTTCGCCTTCTAGTTCCGCTCTGTAACGGTACGGTCCGCACGACTGTAGCCCGCCGCCCGCCAGCGTAAAGCTATGCGGCTGGTCTTGCGGGACCGCTGTGATTTCTGTGCATCGATTTGACTGAATTCGCCGCCACCCCGCCGGCCGCGCTTCCGTTCGTCCGCTCATCGGCTATAGTCCGTCGCCGAACGATTAACGTTTTTTTAGCAAATGTGGCGATCTCACGGCTTTCTCGCGAAGGCGTGATAAGACCTAGCTGCAATGGCCGGCTATATCGCGTTGGACTGCGATGAAAATGAGGTGTCTCGTGGCGTTCCGTCCCTCTTTGTACCTGTCGGCCGCGCTTGGCCTCCTTGTCGCCATGCCTGGCGTCGCCTCGGCGGAATCGATGCAGGAGGCGATGGCGGCGGCTTATGCCAACAATCCGTCGCTCAATGCGGCGCGAGCGGGAACACGAGCCGTCGATGAAAATGTTCCTCAAGCGCTGTCCGGCTATCGGCCGACAATCAACGGCCAGGTTTCTGCCGGTATCACCGCCACCGACACTCGGTTTCGCAACACGGGCTCCTCGAATTGGGCCAGCACCTATACCGATACCGGCGCCGTGCAAGGACAGATTCAGATCGTCCAGCCCCTCTACATGGGCGGGCGGATCGAAAATGGCGTCAAGAAAGCAGAATCGGCCGTGAAGGCGTCGCGCGAGCAGTTGCGCAATACCGAACAGTCGACCCTGCTCGAGACTGCCTCCGCCTACATGAACGTCATCCTGTCGGGGCAGGTGCTCGAACTGCGCCAGTCCAACGTCGCCTTCCTGCAAGAGCAGGTGCGGGCCGCCAACGACCGATTCTCGGTGGGTGAGGGCACGCGGACCGACGTATCGCAGGCCCAGGCAGCGCTGGCCGCGGCGACATCGGCCGTCAGTTCGGCTCAGGCGGATCTGATGACCGCGCGGGGCAATTATATCAAGGTGGTGGGTCACGAGCCGAAGGGGCTGCGCTCGCCCGGTCCCGTTACCAAGCTTTTGCCCGCCAAATTGTCGGCGGCGGTGGATGCCTCGCGCACCGAGCATCCGGCGATCCGCGCGGCAACCTATAATGCCGACACGGCATCCTACAACGTGGAGATCGAAGAAGGCGCCTTGCTGCCGAGCTTCGTTTTGCAAGGGACCGTCGGCAGCACCTTCGCCGGCAACGTGACGAACAGCACGACGACGCCGGAGCGGGCGCGCACGCTCGATGGGTCGGTCGCCGCCGTTTTGTCCATCCCAATCTATCAGGGCGGCGGTGAGTACGCTACCGTTCGTCAGGCCAAGGAAGAGCTCGGTCAGGCCAAACTGCAAATCGACGTGGCGCGCATGTCGGTGGATGCCGCGCTGACCCAGGCCTGGAGCACGCTTGAATCGGCCAAGGCCCAGATCGTTGCCGCCGAGGCGTCGGTGAAGGCGAGCCGGTTGGCGCTCGAAGGCGTCGTCGAGGAACAGAAGGTGGGTCAGCGGACAACGCTCGACGTTCTCAATGCCCAGAGCACCTTGATCGACGCCCGTCTGTCCGAGGTCGGCGCCCAGGCGCAGTTCGTGGTGGCCAGCTATAGCGTGGTTGCCGCCATGGGCCGCCTCGACCGCGAACGCCTTGGCCTCAAGGTCGTCGCCTACCAGCCCGAGCATCATTACGAACAGGTTCGCGACAAGTGGATCGGACTGCGCACGCCGGACGGTCGCTGACGCTTCAAATGGGGCGCCGGGGATAACCATCGGATTTCCGGCGCAAACCGTTTTCAGCAGCGTTAACTAATCTATACTTCAGGGGTCGAATCAGGCGTTTCGCTGGTGCTTGCCGGTGGTCGCTGTGCGTGTTGGCGTTTCGGTTTCGCTCCGAAGGGCGGTTAGAAGCCGCTCAGCCCTCAGGTGCCGTGCGAAATCTGGCCATGAGTCCGCCGAACCTTCAATGGAAGAGATCCTGGCTTCCATCCGGCGGATCATTGCCGACGAACCCGACGGCAAGGAGGCGGCTGCACCCAAGAAGTCCGCTCCGGCCAAGGCGGCTGCTCCCAAACCGGAGGTCGAGACCATGGCCAAGCCGGCGCTCGAGGACGAGCATATTTCCGAGGAGGATCTCGATAAGCTGTTCGCCCAATCTGGCGACGACGAGGCCGAGCCTGAGATGGATGTCGACGACGCCGACGACGGGGACGAGCCCGAAGTGCTCGACCTTGCCGATGTTGGCACTGTCGACGAAGCCGAGGCGCTGGAACTGGTAGAGGGGCTGGAGGACGACGAGGCCGAAGTTGCCTTCGCCGAACCGATTCCCGAGCCGCCACGCCGGCCCGAACCTCCGAGAGCGGAAGCGCCGCGCGCCCGCCCGGTGCCCGAGCCAGAGATGGATGAGCCGTTGGTCTCCGCCGCTGCCAGTGCCACCGTCCAGTCTGCCTTCGGCCAACTGAGCCACACTGTGCTGGCCGCCAACGGGCGGACGCTCGACGATCTCGTCAAGGAGATGCTGCGACCGATGCTGCATGCCTGGCTGGATGAAAACCTGCCGGTGATCGTGGAGCGGCTGGTGCGTGCCGAGATCGAGCGCGTGTCGCGCGGTCGCTGAGCGGCGTGAGGTTCATTCTCCTCCAGCTATTGGCCGCCTTTTTCGAAATCGCCGGTTGCTTCGCCTTCTGGGCGTGGTTGCGCCTCGGCAGGTCCATGCTATGGACGTTGCCGGGCGTACTGTCGCTTATCTTGTTCGCGCTCGTGCTGACACGCATCGACAGCGCGGCGGCCGGCCGGGTCTTCGCAGCCTATGGCGGCGTCTACATCGCCGCCTCGCTGGTCTGGCTATGGGCGGTGGAACGGCAGGCGCCTGACCGCTGGGACATCGTCGGAGCGGCGGTCTGTCTCCTTGGCGCGGCCATCATTCTCCTCGGGCCGAGCGCAACAGTTGGATGAGCTCCCTCAGGCCGCGACACCGGCCGAACCCATGACGGCGGCACTATTGGCGATGCTCGCATAGAGATTGCTCGCGGTCTGCGACAGGCTGGTGCTGCCCGTCGCACCATTTCCTGCGCCCAAGCTATAGGGCTGGCTGGCGGAGGACGTGTCCGATCCGGAGGCCGACTGTCCTTGGCCGCCTGTCGTCGTCACACTGGTCGAGCCGTCGGAATAGGTGACGGTAATCGTGGTGCTGCCGTCGGGGTTGTCGAGGTAGGTGGTGTTGACCACCTCTTTGCTTTCGCTGGTGCCTGAGGCGGCCGACGTACTGTCGGATGATGACGTTCCGTCAGACGCCGAACTGCTGTCGGTCGAAGTTGTTGATGTTGCCGACGTAGCCGAATCGGTCGAGCTCGCTGTCGAAGCATCGCTGCCTGAATCACTTGCTGCCGACGTCATTTGTGGTGGCGGCGGAGGGGGAGGCGGTTCCATGCCGGTGTCGGTTGTTTCCCCCGAGGTCGTGTCTGCCGACGTGCCGGCCGTCGAGGTGGTGGACGACGAAGCCGACGAGCCATTCGGCGGCGGAGGTGGCGGTGGCGCCATGGCTGCACTGCTCGCTTCGCCAGAATCCCCTGATACGGTCGTGTTGCTTGCCGAGGTGGTGGACGACGTATCCGAAGGCGGTGGCGGTTGCATCGTGGCTGTATCCGTTCCGCCCATCTCCTCTTGCAAAGACAGCAGCGCCGACTGCATGTCGCTGCCAAGCGATGAGAAAGCGCTGCCCGACGACACCGTGCTGGATGTCGAACTGCTGGTCTGTCCTTCGGAAGAGGGCGGCGCGAAGGCGGTGGCAGCCGACGTCCCCTTGCTGCTCGACGATCCGAAAAGGGCGGCAAGGTTGCCGGTATTGCTGGTCAAGGCGGAAAGGGACGACATCTGCTGCCTCCGGGAAAAACTCCCTCTGCAGCTTTGGACGGGCGCCGGCGGTAAACCAGGCGCGGAAATCTCAGAAAAATACAGTGAACCAAACGTTGCTCAGAGCGGGTGCACCTCAATGTCTTTCAGCAGCCAGTCGCGAAAAGCGCGGATCTTCGGCTGGCTGCGGCGGTTTTCCGGATAGACCAGCCAGTAGGCGGAGCCGTCGCTGCAGGTCAGGTCGAACGGCATGATCAGCCGGCCGGCTGCCAGCTCCTCGCGGTAGAAGGCTGGCGTCAGGATGGCAACGCCGTGGCCGGCGATGGCCGAACTCGCCTCCAGCGTCTGCGAGCCGAACAGGTTGCGCTGTCGCCCCTCAAGGTCGGCGTCGGGCACGCCAGCGGCATCGAACCAGCGCCGCCACCAGGGATCGCCGGGATCGATGATCTTGCATTTGAGGAGGTCGCGCGGGTTGTCGAGCGGCTTGACCCAGTCGAGCAACGACGGACTGAGCATTGGCGCACAGTCGAGATCCATGACGTGATGGGCGACAAGGCCCGGCCAGTCACCTTTGCCAAAACGGATGGCGACGTCGCCGGGATCGCGCCCGAAATCCATTGGCGTATTGTCGGCGACCAGCCGCACGGCGATGTGCGGCGCGCCGAGCTGGAAGTTGCCGATGCGACGGGCCAGCCAATGGGCGGCAAATGTCGGCGTGGTGTTGATGACGAGCTGTTCGTCGACCGCCGTCCGGGCGGCCGCCATGGCTTCATCGAGCAGCGCGAAGGCCTCGCTCACCTTAGGTCTCAAACGCTCCCCGGCCTCGGTCAGCTCGATCCGGCGCGGCAACCGGCGGAACAGGAGCTCGCCCAGCACCCCTTCCAGCAGTTTCACCTGATAGCTCACCGCCGTCTGCGTCATGCCGAGTTCCTCGCCGGCGCGGGTGAAGCTCATCAAGCGCGATACCGCCTCGAACACCCGGAGCGCGTTGAGCGGCATCTGTCGAGCCAGCTTCATGGATAAGTTCTCTTTATGGGTGGAGACGAAGGTTCGATTGGAAATATTCGGCTTTCTGGCAGAGATTGCTCTCGTTGCATCAACGGATCAAGGGATATGGCAATGACTTGCGTGGATCAAACCATGATCCGGCGCGACCGCCGGCTTGCCGTCTTTCTGTCGGTTTCTGTCGCCTTCGCCCGGACTTTTGCGTCCTTCTCCTGGTGGCAGGGCGAAAGCATCGAGGACTTCAACGACCACAAACTGCGCGACATCGGCTTTACCGATGGCCGTGTGACCGAGGCCGGGATGCGGCGAGCGGCTGAGCGTCGAGGCGGGTTCGACCGGTTTTGACGGTCGAAAAGCCGCTTCTTGTTGATTTTCGGGGACACAGCGGCTAACCGTCGCTCACCCCAAGACGACAGGAAAAAGACGCCGGATCATGCTGGAAAAGACATTCGAAGCGGCGGAGGTGGAGCCACGCATCGCCAAGGCCTGGGAAGATGCGAAGGCGTTCGCCGCCGGCGCCGGCAAGCAGCCGGGCAAAGACACCTTCACCATCGTCATTCCGCCGCCGAATGTCACCGGCTCGCTGCATATGGGCCACGCGCTCAACAACACGCTGCAGGACATCCTGGTGCGCTTGCAGCGCATGCGCGGCCTCGATGTGCTCTGGCAGCCTGGCCTCGACCACGCCGGCATCGCCACGCAGATGGTGGTGGAGCGCCAGCTGGCTGAAAAGCAAATCCATCGCCGGCAGATCGGCCGCGAGGAGTTTGTCAAGCGCGTCTGGGAATGGAAGGCCGAGTCGGGCGGCACCATCGTCGGTCAGTTGAAGCGCCTTGGCGCTTCCTGCGACTGGTCGCGTGAGCGCTTCACCATGGACGCCGGCCTTTCCAAGGCCGTGCTGAAGGTGTTCGTCCAGCTTTACCGCGAAGGGCTGATCTACAAGGACAAGCGTCTCGTCAACTGGGATCCCAAACTGCTCACCGCCATCTCCGACCTCGAGGTTGTGCAGACCGAGGTGAAGGGCAACCTCTGGCACTTCCGCTATCCGCTGGCCGACGGTGTCACCTACCAGTACCCAATCGCCTTCGACGAGGCCGGCAAGCCGACCGAGTTCGAGACGCGCGACTACATCGTCGTCGCCACCACCCGCCCCGAGACCATGCTGGGCGACACCGCCGTCGCCGTGCATCCGACCGACGAGCGCTACAAGGCAATCGTCGGCAAGGCCGTGAAACTGCCGCTGGTTGGCCGACTGATCCCGATCGTCGCCGACGAATATTCCGATCCCACCAAGGGCACCGGCGCGGTGAAGATCACCCCGGCGCATGACTTCAACGACTTCGAAGTTGGTAAGCGGCATGGCTGCAAGCCGATCAGCATCCTCGATGTCGAGGCGGCGGTCACGCTGAAGGACAATGCCGACTTCTTCGAGGGCGTTGCGGCCTCTGCCGAACTCGATCAGACGGTTGAAAGCCTGCATGGCAGGGATCGCTTCGAGGCGCGCAAGCTGGTGGTCGCTGCCATCGAGGTGGCCGGCTTGCTCGACAAGATCGAACCGCACGTCCACCAGGTGCCGCATGGCGATCGTGGCGGCGTGCCGATCGAGCCCTTCCTGACCGACCAGTGGTACGTCAACGCCAAGGTTCTGGCCGAGCCGGCGCTTGCCTCGGTCAAGGAAGGTCGTACCAGCTTTGTGCCGAAGAACTGGGAAAAGACCTACTACGAGTGGATGGAAAACATCCAGCCCTGGTGCATCTCGCGCCAGCTCTGGTGGGGCCATCAGATTCCCGCCTGGTATGGCCCGGATGGCAAGGTGTTCGTCGCCGAAAGCGAGGCAGCCGCTGCCGAGGAAGCCAAGGCTCACTACGGCAAGTCCGTCGAGCTGAAGCGCGACGAGGACGTGCTGGATACGTGGTTCTCGTCGGCGCTCTGGCCGTTCTCGACGCTTGGCTGGCCGGACGAGACGCCGGAGCTCAAGCGCTACTACCCGACCAATGTGCTGATCACCGGCTTCGATATCATCTTCTTCTGGGTCGCCCGGATGATGATGATGGGCAAGCACTTCATGGGCACCGAGCCCTTCAAGGATGTCTACATCCACGCCCTTGTCCGTGACGAGAAGGGCGCCAAGATGTCGAAGTCCAAGGGCAATGTCATCGATCCGCTCAACCTGATCGACGAGTTCGGCGCCGACGCCTTGCGCTTCACGCTGGCCGCCATGGCTGCCCAGGGCCGCGACATCAAGCTGGCCACCAGCCGCGTTGGTGGCTACCGCAACTTTGCCACCAAGCTCTGGAACGCCGTCCGCTTCTCGGAAATGAACGGCTGCGTCCGGGTGGCCGGCTTCGATCCGGATAAGGTGGCCGAGACGCTCAATCGCTGGATCGTCACCGAGGCGCGCAAGACGCAGGCTGAGGTGACCGAGGCGCTCGATGCCTATCGCTTCAACGACGCGGCCGGCGCCATCTACCGCTTCGTCTGGAATTCCTTCTGCGACTGGTATCTCGAGTTCACCAAGCCGGTGCTGACCGGCGACGACGGTCCGGCCAAGGACGAGACGCGCGCCACCTGCGCCTGGGTGATCGACGAGATCCTGAAGGTGCTGCATCCGTTCATGCCGTTCATTACCGAGGAACTCTGGGCCAAGATCGGCGAAACCGGCCCGGCTCGCGAAAACCTGCTGGTGCTGACCACATGGCCGGAAGGCAGCCGCGAGACGACTGATGCTGCCGATGAGATCAATTGGCTGATCGGCGTCATCACCGAGATCCGCTCGGTGCGTGCCGAGATGAACATCGCACCGGCGACGCTGCTGCCGCTGGTGCTGGTCGGCGCTTCGGAAAAGGTCAAGGGCTGGCTTGCCACCCATACGCCAGCCATCCTGCGCCTTGCTCGCGTGTCGGAAGTGTCGACCGCCGATGTGGCGCCGGCCCAGTCAGCCCAGATCGTCACGGCTGATGGCGTCATCGCCCTGCCACTGTCCGGCGTAGTCGACCTCGACGGCGAGCGCGCCCGCCTCGGCAAGGAGGAGGCCAAGCTGATGGGCGAGATCGAGCGCATCGACAAGAAGCTCAGCAACGCCGCCTTCGTGGCCAAGGCCCCGGAAGAGGTGGTCGAGGAAGAGAAGGCCAAGCGCGATGGCTATGCGGAACGGCTGACCAAGGTGCGCGAAGCGTTGGCGCGGCTGGCGTAAGGTCAGCTTCCCAATTGAACAGATTTCGGCCTCGCGGCTTGCCGCGGGGCCTTTTTCATTTTGCGCGCTTTGGGACGCGAGGTTCGCATTTTACCCAAGCGGAGAATTGGAGCGAAAAGCCGAATCCGCTAAGGCTTGCGAGGAATTCTCAGGAGGCCTCCATGCGCATTGCCATTCTCTCCGACATCCACGGCAACGCTGACGCCTTCGCGGCGGTGCTCGATGACCTCGCCGGTCGATCGGTCGATGCCGCCGTTTGCCTCGGCGACCATTTGTCGGGGCCGCTCGAAGCGCGGCGGACCGCCGATATGCTGATGGCATCCCCGATCGCCTGCATCGCCGGCAATCACGACCGCGCGCTGGTGACCACGCCCCGATCCGAAATGGGGTTGTCGGATGGCCACGCCTATGACCAGCTCTCCGGGGCGCATATCGCCTGGCTGAAAGGGCTGCCGGCCTCGCTATCGGTCGGACCGGTCATTGCCTGGCATGGCACGCCCGCCTCTGACGTCGAGTACTGGCTGGAGACCGTGGAGGGCGGCCGTATGCGGCTCGCTGATCGCGACGCGGTCGAGGCCCGGGCGCCTGCACCGGCGGCGGCCATCGGGCCGTCCAGCCTGCTTCTTTGCGGCCATACGCACATGCCGCGCATCGTCCGCCTGAAGTCCGGTGCCGTGGTGGTCAACCCCGGCAGCGTCGGTTTACAGGGCTACACCGACGACGCCCCGGTGCACATCATGCAGGTCGGCGCGCCCGAGGCTCGCTATGCCGTTGCCGAAAAGCGCTATGCCGGCTGGGCCGTGGTGCATTACGCCGTGCCCTACGACACCGCCAATGTGGTTCGGCTCGCCCGTGAGGCCGGCCGGCCGGAATGGGCGGCGGCTCTCGAAAGCGGCTGGATCGCCTGAGCGGGCTTACACCTCCGGCGTGACGTGAGCGGCATGGATGGCAAAAGCCGCGGCAACCGCGCGGATGCGCGCCGGGTCGAGTGGCTTTGCCGGATCTTCATCCTCCGACACGGCTGCGCGGAATCCGAGATGATCAGGTCGAAGTGGCAGCAAGGTGCCGACGTCGACGACGCGCAAGCCGCCGGAGAGGCCTACGGTCAGTTTTGACCGACGAGCGGCGGCGATGAAGCGGGCGATGTCGGCCAGCTTGACCGCTTTGGTCAGACCGTCGGGTGTCTCCGGAGCCGAAAGCCAGACGCCTGAAAAACCGGCAATGGCCGCCACCGGCATCAGGTCGAAGTCCGGCCCGGCCTCGGGTGGAAAAGCGGCGATCAGCTTGACGCTGGTTGCCAGCGATCGGCCTGTCCGCGACAGCATCGCCGCTCCGGCATCCCCTTCCGGCACCGGCAAGACCAGCGCGGAAACGCCAGTCGCGGCGAGGTCGGCAAGCCCGTCGGCGGCGAGGCCGTCAGCCGCGGCGACCACCGCCACCCGTTCTCCCGCGACCGACAGAATGGCGCGTAATTCGGCAGCCGACAGAGAGGTCGGCAAGCCCCCGGCATTGCCGGCGGCAAATATCGCCGTTACGCCGGCAGCGATGGCGGCCTGTGCCTCATCGGTGTTGGCGACAGTCACCTGAAGAGCGGTCATGGCAGGCCCCCGGCGCGTTCGAGCTTTTCGATCGGATCGTTCGCGAACCGGGCAGCCAACTCGGCGACCGTCCTGTCGCCAATCAAGAGGCCCGGTGCGATCTCGGCAAGAGGTATTAGAACGAAGCCGCGCTCGTGGGCGTGGCGATGTGGCAGCGTCAGCTCGGGCGTATCCATATGCGCGCCTTCATAGGCGATGAGATCGATGTCGATGAGGCGCGGCCCCCAGCGCTCGTGGCGGACCCGGCCGAGCCGGCGTTCTACCTCGAGACAGGTGGTGAGCAGTTCAAGCGGGGAAAGGGCGGTTTCCACAACAGCCGATACGTTGGTGAAATCCGGCTGATCGGTCTTGCCCCAAGGGCGGGTGCGATAGTCCGATGAACGGGCGGCCACGTGCACCCCCGCCGCCTCCAAGAGGTCCAGCGCGCTGGCGATGGTCGCACGTGCGTCGCCGATGTTGCCGCCGAGACTGAGCGCCGCCTTAGCCATTGGCGCGGCTCCGGGTGATCTCCACCGATACATTGTCGAGCACGTGTTGCACCGGCGCTGATGGCTTGTCGACGCGGACGGTGATCGCCTCGACGAGCGGGAAACTTGCGAGAATGCTGGTGGCGATCGCTTCGGCCAGCGCTTCGAGGAGGTTGAAGCGACGCGTGGTGGCAATGCCGACGGCAACGTCGGCCATGTCGGCGTAGGATACCGACTTCGTCAGGTCGTCGCTCGCGCCAGCCGCACGGGTATCGACCGCCGCGTCTAGCGAGATGAAGAAGCGCTGGCCGATTGCCGCCTCTTCGGTCAGCACGCCATGGCGGGCGAAGACGGCGAGCCGGTGGACGCGAATATGGTCGCTCATCGCATCTCCTTCCTGATGGCGTCGGCAACGGCGGCGGCGTCGCGATGAGCGGCGACATCGTGGACGCGGACAATATCGGCACCGGCAAGAATGGCGGCGACGTTGGAAGCGACCGTGCCGACCAGTCGCTCGGCAACCGGCCGCTCGGCGCCGATCAGCGCGCCGATCATCCGTTTGCGCGACGTGCCCATCACCACCGGGTAGCCGAGCGCCTTGATCTCATTGACGCGTGCCACTGCCTGAATGTTCTGTTCGAGCGTTTTGCCAAAGCCGACGCCAGGATCGAGAATGACATGGTCGTCCGGGATGCCGGCCTTGCGGGCGATGCCCAGTGAGCGCTCGAAGAAGGCCTTCATGTCCTCGATGATATCGATCGCCGGGTCTATGTCGGTGCGGTTGTGCATGACGATCACCGGCGCTCCGTGGGCAGCGGCGACGGATGCGATGCCCGGCTCGCGCTGAAGCCCCCAGACGTCATTGACGATGGCCGCGCCAGCGCGGAGGGCCGCCTCGGCAGTTGCCGCCTTGTAGGTATCGATCGAAACAGGAGGAAAGTTGCCGGCGGCGAGGTCGGCGATCACCGGCTTCACGCGGGCGATCTCTTCCTCTTGCGATACCTCGGTGGCTCCTGGCCGTGTCGACTCGCCGCCGACGTCGAGAATGTCGGCGCCTTCCGCGGTCATCTGGCGGGCGTGCGCGAGCGCCGCTTCAACCGAACTATAGCGCCCGCCGTCGGAAAAGCTGTCGGGCGTGACGTTGAGAATGCCCATCACCAGCGTGCGCTTGCCGAGGTCGGGCAGAAGAGAGAGGACCATGGGCATGCTCGCGTCTGGATACCGGGCTTCTGAGGTAGACCGCGCGCCGGTCGCTGGCAAGCGGCTTCATTCGCGGGACTCCAAGCACTTCATCCTGATTCAGATTGTGAAGACAGCCGTGCTTGAATCGATAGATGAAGATCTATAATTCGTTTATTAATCAATTGGTTATGAGATGTTCCGGAATCTCCTGCAGAACTGACTTCTTCCTAAGAAGCACCTTTCTTATGCGCCACTCCCACCGGCGAGCCTACGACCAGCCGGCGGGAAGGGTAGGATCAAGGTGCTCACTCGGCCGCGTTGCGTCGTTGCGGACGGCGGTCGAGCAGGTCACGCAGATAGCGGCCGGTGTAGCTCGCATCCACCTTCATCACCTCTTCCGGCGTACCGGCGGCGACGATACGACCACCGCCATCGCCACCCTCGGGACCGAGGTCGAGCAGCCAGTCAGCGGTTTTGATGACCTCGAGGTTATGCTCGATGATCACCACCGTGTTGCCCTGCTCGACCAGCTCGTGCAGCATTTCGAGAAGCTTGGCCACGTCGTGGAAGTGGAGACCGGTCGTCGGCTCATCCAGAATATAGAGCGTGCGGCCGGTGGCCCGGCGCGACAGCTCCTTGGCGAGCTTGACGCGTTGCGCTTCGCCGCCCGACAGCGTCGTCGCCTGCTGGCCGACCTTGACATAGCCGAGGCCAACGTCGCGTAGCGCCGTCATCTTGTCGCGGATGGCGGGCACCGCCTGGAAGAAGTCGCAGGCCTCCTCCACCGTCATGTCCAGCACGTCGGCAATCGACTTGCCCTTGAAGTGAACCTCCAGCGTCTCACGATTGTAGCGATGGCCCTTGCAGACGTCGCAGGTGACGTAGACGTCCGGCAGGAAGTGCATTTCGATCTTGAGAACGCCGTCGCCCTGGCAGGCCTCGCAGCGGCCCCCCTTGACGTTGAAGGAGAAGCGGCCCGGTCCATAGCCGCGCGCCTTGGCTTCCGGCAGGCCGGCAAACCAGTCGCGGATCGGCGTAAAGGCGCCGGTGTAGGTGGCCGGGTTGGAGCGCGGCGTGCGGCCGATCGGCGACTGGTCGATGTCGATCACCTTGTCGAGCATCTCGAGGCCTTCGATGCGGTCGTGTGGCGCCGCCTGCTCGCGGGCGCCGTTGAGGCGCCGCGCTGCTGCCTTGAATAGGGTGTCGATCAACAGCGTCGACTTGCCGCCCCCCGATACGCCGGTGACGCAGGTGAACAGACCGATGGGGATGTCGGCGGTGACGTCCTTGAGGTTGTTGGCCCGCGCGCCAACGACACGGATGTACTTGTTCTTCTGCGGCTTGCGCCGCTTGTCGGGCAGCGGGATGGCAAGCGCGCCGGAGAGATACTGGCCGGTGAGGCTGGCCGGGTCAGCCATGATTTCAGCCGGCGTCCCCTCCGAGACGATCTTGCCACCATGGATGCCGGCGCCCGGCCCGACGTCGAGCACATAGTCGGCGGCCAGGATGGCGTCCTCGTCATGTTCGACGACGATGACCGTGTTGCCGAGGTCGCGCAGGTGCTTCAGCGTCTCGATCAGCTTGTCGTTGTCGCGCTGGTGCAGGCCAATGGACGGCTCGTCGAGCACATAGAGCACGCCCGTCAGGCCGGAGCCGATCTGACTGGCCAGACGGATGCGCTGGCTCTCACCGCCAGACAGCGTGCCCGACGCGCGTGACAGCGTCAGGTATTCGAGGCCGACGTTGTTGAGGAAGCGCAGGCGCTCGCGGATCTCCTTCAGGATGCGGACGGCGATCTCGTTCTGCTTGGCGGTGAGCTTGTCGGGCAGAGCGGTGAACCATGTCATCGCCTCGCGGATCGACATCTGGGTCACCTGACCGATGTGCAAGGTCGCAATCTTGACGGCAAGCGCTTCCGGCTTCAGGCGGTAGCCCTGGCAGGCCTCGCAAGGATGATCCGACTGGAAGCGGCCCAGTTCCTCGCGCACCATGTCGGAATCGGTTTCCTTCCAGCGCCGCTCGATGTTGCCGACCACGCCCTCGAATGGCTTCTTGGTGGTGTAGGTCCGGAGGCCGTCGTCATAGGTGAAGGCGATCTCTTCGCCGCCCGAGCCGGTGAGGATGATTCGGTGCCGAGGCCGTCGCACTTGGGACAGGCGCCGAACGGATTGTTGAAGGAGAACAGGCGCGGCTCGATCTCGGAAATGGTGAAGCCGCTGACCGGACAGGCGAACTTTTCCGAGAAGGTGATGCGGCGCGGCTCGCTCTCGCCCTCGGCGATCTCGGCCAGCTCGAGAACGGCGATACCGTCGGCCAGCGCCAGTGCCGTCTGGAAGCTGTCGGCAAGGCGAGCTGCAAGGTCCGGCTTGACGACGATACGGTCGACGACGATGTCGATGTCGTGCTTGATCTTCTTGTCGAGCGCCGGCACTTCCTCGATCGGATAGAAGCTGCCGTCCACCTTGACGCGCTGGAAGCCCTTCTTCTGAAGGTCGGCGAACTCCTTGCGATATTCGCCCTTGCGGCCACGGATCATCGGCGCCAGCAGGTAGAGGCGAGCGCCCTCGGGCAGTTCCAAGGTACGGTCGACCATCTGGCTGACCGTCTGGCTCTCGATCGGCAAACCGGTGGCCGGCGAATAGGGAATGCCGACGCGCGCGAACAAGAGGCGCATGTAGTCGTAGATTTCGGTGACGGTGCCCACCGTCGAACGCGGATTGCGCGACGTGGTCTTCTGCTCGATGGAGATGGCCGGCGACAGGCCGTCGATCTGGTCGACGTCCGGCTTCTGCATCATGTCGAGGAACTGGCGGGCGTAGGCCGAAAGGCTCTCGACGTAACGGCGCTGGCCCTCGGCATAGATGGTGTCGAAGGCGAGCGACGATTTGCCCGAGCCGGAAAGGCCGGTCATGACGATCAGGCTATCGCGCGGCAGATCGACGTCGATGTTCTTGAGATTGTGCTCGCGCGCGCCGCGCACCGAAAGGGAGCGCCGGGCCTGATCGAAAATGCTGGTCGGCTTGTTCGGCATGTCTGTTGTCGTCCTTGTCGCGTCTCCCGGGAGGGTGGGGAGGCGAAAAAATCCGTTGCCCAGAACGCGCGGTCAGGCGGCCATAGGGCGCACCACGCTAGTCCAGGTCTGCTGACGCATCCTGTCAGGATCCACCGGCAACCCACAAGGGCGTTGGCAAGCACGGCTGCCATGCCGCCCGACCTTGAGAAGGAAACGCCGGAAATCTTGGAATTCGGTTGCGGAATCCTCGTGAAACGGCTAGAACGTATCAGGAACACGATGCGGGCGCCAGCCCTTTCTCACTGTGGAAAAGGGGCGAGCGTGGCCAAGCCGGGGTATCGCAGAGGCGGTGCCGGCGATAACGTGCCGTCATATTCGTGGCCAAGCCGGGGTATCGCAGAGGCGGTGCCGGCGATAACGTGCCGTCATATTGCCGGGCGAAAGCGCCGGCCGGCCAAGCGTGTCAATGCGCCAAGCCGAGAATAGCGAATTTAGAGGAAGAAAGCCATGGCAGGCAGCGTCAACAAGGTCATCCTGATCGGCAATCTCGGGCGGGATCCCGAGGTGCGGCGGATGGGGTCGGGCGATGCCGTGGTCAACCTGCGTATCGCCACGTCCGAGAACTGGCGCGACCGTCAGAGCGGCGAACGCAAGGAACGCACCGAATGGCACTCGGTGGTGATCTTCAATGAAAACCTAGCCAAGGTCGCCGAGCAGTATCTGAAGAAGGGTTCAAAGGTCTATATCGAGGGCCAGCTTCAGACCCGCAAGTGGACCGACCAGTCCGGCCAGGAGCGTTATACGACCGAGATCGTGCTGCAGCGCTTCCGCGGCGAACTGACCATTCTCGACAGCCGTGGCGAGGGTGGTGGCCGTAGCGAGGGCGGCGACTTCGGCGACGCTGGTTCGGATTACGGCTCCTCCGGCCCGATGGATCGCGCTCCTGCCAAGTCGGCTGGCGGTCGTCCCCAGGGCGGTGGCGCTCCGGCCTCCAACTTCTCGTCGGATCTCGACGACGATATTCCTTTCTGAGCTGACGGGCCGATGCTCAGTTTCTTCTTCCGATTGGACACTGCGGGTTGAGCCGCGCCCGGACCAACGTGGTTCGGGTTCGGCTCGTTCCGACGCATCATTGACGCATGGCTGCCGGAATGGTGGCCGCGCCGTTTTGTTTTGCAATCGGAAATCCCCAAAATGAGCTTTGTCATTCGTGCTGAAGAGGTGGCTGATCATGCCGCCATTGGTGCGCTTACCACCGTCGCTTTCCTGACCGCCGCCCACGCCAGCGGCACTGAAGCGGCGATCGTCCGTGACCTTCGGGCAGCCGGCGCACTGATGCTGTCGCTGGTCGCCGTTGACGCCACCAGAAAAATCGTCGGCCATGCCGGCTTCTCGCCCGTTGAGACGGAGATGCCCGGTCGCTGGTTCGGCCTGGGACCGCTTTCCGTGGCGCCCGGGCAACAGCGAACCGGTGTTGGCTCGGCGCTGGTTCGGACCGGTCTCGCACAGCTCGCGGACATGGGGGCGGCTGGCGTCGTGCTGGTCGGTGATCCCGCCTATTATGGCCGCTTCGGCTTTGCCGCTCGTCCGGGCCTTACCTGCGAAGGCGTGCCGGACCTTTACGTGCAGGCTCTTGCCTTCAAGGCGCCGCCTGCCTGGGAACGCATCGCCTTCCACTCGGCCTTCTTCACGGCGAAATAAAGCATTGTGCGGAAAAGTGGAAACCGGTTTTCCGCAAAAAACAATGCGACAACAAAGAGCTGGATCGTCAGCTTGCGTCCGTCCCACCGTACACGACTCTTCAAATTTTGGGTTTGGGTTGAGGTTTGTTTTGGGCATTTTGTAGCCATGCGTCAGCGGCTTTTTGCGGAGCGTTGATGAT
>JAGSYV010000040.1 GCA_018262505.1 Pseudomonadota bacterium | reverse complement strand
GCCAGCACATGGGCTAGCCCTTCTCCGGCACTATCACCGGCCACCGCCACCTTGATCATGCTTTCCTCTCCGCATGTTGGCGCCCGTTTTCGCTCGCCGGGGCTTATGGCCTCCGCTGCTCGGATGCGAACCTGCCCGTCTTCATCTCAGGACGGAGACGTTCAAATTCTCATCGCTGTGTGCGTCTCGGGTCTTTCTGGGCAGAAGATAACACCGTAACAGCCAAAATCAACCTAATTGTGTTGGTTTGATAACTTATATTGATATTTTTGTGCCTTTGCGTTAGGAGCTGTCTCAAATAGGAGAGGCATCATGTCGACCACAGCTCAATGGATCATGGAAAAGGCCACGCGTGCGCCGATTGACTTTCAGCTTGCCAATTGTATCCGGGCACTCGCCATCGACGCCGTCGAAGCGGCCAATTCCGGGCATCCCGGAGCACCGCTCGGCATGGCGGACGCCGCTACGGTGCTATTCGCGCGACATCTGAAGTTCGACGCCACCACCCCTGACTGGCCAGATCGCGATCGTTTTGTGCTGTCCAACGGCCACGCATCGGCGCTGCTCTATGCACTCCTTCATCTCACTGGTTATGAGGATATGACCATTGAGGAGATCAAGGCTTTCCGTCAGTGGGGCTCGAAAGCGGCCGGCCACCCGGAATACGGACATGCCAAGGGTATCGAGACGACGACCGGGCCACTCGGCCAAGGCATCGCCGGGGCGGTGGGCATGGCGATGGCGGAACGGCGTCTGGCCGACGAATTCGGCGCCGACCTCGTCGATCACCATACCTTCGTGTTGTGCGGTGATGGTTGCCTCGAAGAAGGCATCAGCCAGGAAGCCGCTTCGTTGGCCGGCCATCTCGGCCTCGGCAAGCTGATTGTTCTCTACGACGACAATGGCATCACCATTGACGGTTCCACGACGGTCAGCTTCTCGGAAGACGTCCCTGCGCGCTTCCGTGCCTGCGGCTGGCATGTTCAAACTTGTGACGGCCATAACACCGGCGCTCTTGACCAGGCGATCATTGCCGCCAAGGCAGCCAGCACCCGTCCCTCGCTGATCGCCATGCGCACGGTGATCGGTTTTGGCTCCCCCAACAAGGCCGGCAAGGAATCCTCGCACGGCGCACCGCTCGGCCCCGAGGAAGCGGCCGCCACCAAGGCAGTGCTTGGCTGGACCGCTGCCCCCTTCGAGATTCCCGGCGAACTCCTCGCCCGCTGGCGAGAGATCGGCGCTCGCGGCGCGACAGTGCGCAAGGCCTGGCAGGAGCGCCTTGCCGCTCAGCCAGCCGCTCTCAAGGCGGAGTTTGAACGCCGGATGAGCGGTGTGCTGCCGGTCGGCTACCCGGGCGCTGTCGAGACGCTCAAGCGCGATCTGTTTGCCAAGCCGCAGAAAGTCGCCACGCGCCGTGCCAGCCAGATTGCCCTTGAAGCGATCACTGCCGTGGTTCCCGAAATGATCGGCGGTTCGGCCGATCTCACCGGATCCAATCTCACCCGCGTCAAGGCGGTCGACAGTCAGTTCACCCGCTCGCAGTCCGGTCGCTATGTCGGCTATGGCGTTCGCGAATTCGCCATGGGCGCCATCATGAACGGCATGATCGCCCACGGCGGCCTCATTCCCTATGGCGGCACCTTCCTAGTGTTTTCCGATTATGCGCGCGGGGCCATTCGCCTGTCGGCGCTGATGGGGGTCGGGACCATCTATGTGATGACCCACGACTCGATCGGGCTTGGCGAAGACGGTCCTACCCATCAGCCGGTAGAGCATCTGGCGTCGTTGCGTGCCCTGCCGCGTCTCATGGTCTTCAGGCCAGCCGATGTGGTCGAGACGCTGGAATGTTGGGACGTGGCCGTGCGCAACCGCACCCGCCCCTCGCTGCTCTCTCTCTCCCGTCAAGCGGTCCCGCAACTGCGCGGCAAGGACGGAGAAGACCCCACAGAGAATCGCACGGCTCTGGGGGCCTATGTGATCCGCAGTTTTGGCGGTGAGAAGCGGGATGTCACGTTGCTTGCCACCGGCACCGAGGTATCGTTGGCGATCGAGGCGGCGGAGGCTCTCGCCAAGGAAGGCCTTGCTGTGGCCGTTGTGTCGATGCCGTGCTGGGAGCTTTTCGAAGCCCAGCCCAAGGCCTATCGGACGCAGGTGCTTGGCTCGGCGCCCCGCCTTGCCGTCGAGGCCGCCGGAAAGTTCGGCTGGACACGCTATGTCGCCAGCGAGGACGATGTCATCGGCCTCGACGACTTCGGGGCCTCGGCCCCGGCCGAGCGCCTCTACGCCGAGTTCGGCATAACCCGCGATGCCATCATCGCAAAGGCCAAGGCTTTGGCAGGGCGCGGTTGACAGCGATCGCCGACAGCATCGCGGCGGAGGTTAGCCGAGGGTTGCGCGGTCAGCGACCGCTTCGGTGCTTTCGCAGCTGAGGGCGGCCTCCTCCCGCCCGATCGGAGCCGTGTCGGAGCCACTCCCGATCCGACACGGCATCCGACATTTCTGCCCCAGGCGAAGGCGCCGCTTGGCCAGATAAGCGATGGACGTGCCGAGCAGCCCGCAGAAATGCCGCAAACGCCCCGTATCGACCATGCGGACGATATAAGGGCCATACGATGAACCAGCATGCACGCGACATCGAGCCGGACCTCGGCCCGCTCCTCAAGCTGACCGACGATCTGCCCGATCAAGACGCCTCAGGATACCGCAAGACCGAACCCAGCCTTGAAGCCGACAGTCGGAAAAAGCCAGGTCTGGCCTTCGGCCCCATGGACCGGATCGGCCAGGAAAGCGCTTCGTCTATCAAACGGTCTTCGCGACGCAACGACACCCCAGCGGCACCTTCCGGGTCAGCCTTACTGGCAGCGTGGGGCGGTTTCTGGCGCGCCGTCGTGATCGGGATCGTTTCAGGAACCGTGGGCGGCGTGGTCGGCGCCCTCACCCTCGTCTGGCTCACCGGTGCAGGATGGAGCGTTTTCGCCAAGCTGCTCGTCGACGCGATCGGCCATCTCTGACACATTCGCTCGACGAGCTTGGCCCAGCCATGACCATGCTGGTGCCTGGTCTGGCATCAGAAGTGGCTATGATCAGGCGGCATGCCGCCCCATAACCAACTGATCGACCTCATCATCGGATAGCATACGGTCAATCAGCTGGACGCCCATGACCTGATCGTTTCGCCAGACCACCTTGACGTCCAGAGGCCCCAGCGTCGGGTGGTTCACCCGGCATGTCACGCCAGGTTCCATTCCCTCAGCCTGCGCAAGGCGCATGCCGGACCGTGAGACGTCATGCAGTCGAAGGGAGCGTTTGGCACCGTTTGCAAGGTCGACGTTCAAAAAGAGGTCGGACTCCTTGCGCGTATGGCGGCGTTGATCCATGAGATCGTGAACGAGCGCATCCACCTCATGCTCGAGACTTTGAACCTGACTGACCAGCGTAACGCTCATGTCGGCCAGCTTTCCGGCAGCCTCTTCGGTATGAGACGCAAGGGGCGGCAAGCAGTTGAGGCTGACAACGACGTCGTGATTGGCCGCCGTCGAACGGTCCAGACTCTGGTTGATCTCCGAGGTCGCCGCGCTCTGCTGTTCCACCGCGCCAGCGATCTTCGCGCTGAGGGACGACATATCTTCGATTGAGCCGGTGATCTCATCAAGCGAAGAAGCAACCTCCTGCGCAGCGGCGCGGATATCCTCAACCTGACGGGTGATTTCCTCCGTTGCCCCCGCCGTCTGATTGGCCAGTTGCTTGACTTCGGCAGCGACCACGGCGAAGCCCTTCCCAGCATCCCCTGCCCTTGCCGCCTCGATGGTCGCATTGAGGGCGAGAAGGTTGGTCTGCTGAGCGATAGCCGAAATCAGGGTCGTCACCTGACCAATCTTTTCCGACGCTTCGGAAAGCTTGCTTCCCAAAGCCTTGGCCGCCTCCGAACGGGTGCGCGCCGCCGTCGCGCCTTTGGCCGAGACCGCCGTCTGTTGCGCGATCGCGGAAATGGAAGCGGCGAGTTGGGTGACGGAAGAAACGACGACGCTCATGTCCTTGTTGGTAAGGTCGAGCCGGCTCAGCGACCGATCGAGCTCGGCCCGTGTCGTCGAAGCGTTGGTGGCAACGGCCTCGATGACGGCACTTACATTTTGCGCAACAGCATTGATGACCGCGACAACGGAATTGACCGATAAGCGAAGACGATCCGCAACCTCCGCTAAGGCATTGCGCTTGTTCTGGATGATTTCGCGCTGCCGCTCTTCGGAATTGGCCTCGTTGAGCTTGTCGATTGTCCGATCGCGAAAATAGGCGACGGCACGCGCCAACTGGCCGACCTCGTCAGTCCGGCTGGCCTCCGCAAGTTCCGTGGAAATGTCGGCGTCGCCGAGTTCGCGGATATGACCGTCGAGGCTGCTGATGCTGCGCACGATCGAACGCGACAAAAGAACGGCGGCACCGATGGCGAGGATGGCGATGCCAAGTGCCAGACCGAGCATGGCGAGCATGCGGGTCCAAAAGCCGGCGATGCGCACTTGGAGCAGCCGATCGAGTTGATCGGCGGACTGCCGCCAATAACCGTCCGCCGCCGCGACCAGCGTTTTGTTCGCCGCCGCGAGCCCGGCAACGTCCGCGGAGGCCCGCAACGCGTCGTTCCTTAGATCGGTGGCAATTCTATTGGCGGTTTCCGCGAATGCTGCCACGCTGACGGCAAACGACTTGGTCGGGCCGCCGAGCGCGGCGGCGACGGAGCCGGAGGCATTGCTTGTCGTGGCGACATCAACCGATGCCTTGATCGTGCTCATGTCGGTTTCGATCTGCCCCAGAAGCACGATGAAGGCGGCACGAGCGGTATCGTCGAGCGTGTCGAGTTTCGACTGGGTGCGTGCCAGCATGTCCAATTCGGCGGCGCGGGTGATCAGATCAGGCAGGCGAACGACCACCGTGTCCATCACGTAGAAACTGTCGAGATCCGGGTCGAGGATCAGATTGCTGTCGTTGCCCGCCGCGGTTGCCAAATCGCGGAACGAAGCTCCAATCTCGGAGGTTGGCTTGTCCGACACCGAAAGGCGGCCGGCCGCGTCGCGAACGGACGATGAGTAATCCGGCGCCGCAAGAGACTTGGCGGCCTCCAGAACTTTCGCATCGCGGCTATCCGGCTCTGACCCCCAGGCAATCAACGATGGCCACATTTGGCGAAGCCAGCCGGTTCCGGCGAGTTCCGCATCGGCGAATGCGATATCCTTCTTGCTCTGCAGTACAAACAGGCTGGACATCAATCCGAGCGGTAGAAGCAGCATGACAACAACGATAGCCAATTTTCTGCGAATGGACATTCGTCTGCTCCGTCCCGTCTATTGCCGGTCGTACAATTTCAATGCTCGGCTCAATATTTAGGCATCGGCACTGAAATTGGGCTCTCCTGGCCAGAAGCCCACGAGGGCAACTCTTATTTATTGAAGTATATTTTCAATCAGATTTGTTAACGATGAATTTAATTTCAGATCTGCAATAAGCCTTTTCTCATGGCGTTTATTGCACGCTTAAACGCTCAACTATGCTTATGAATGCTTGAACCAAACGTCGCGGGTTAAATACCCTGGATTGTGCGTGGCGCTACTTCGCGATCTGTGGTTCTCGAGCGGTTCATTCAGCCAAGCAGCTTCAGGCCCGCCCCTGCTACGGCGGACAGAGCAACAACGAGCCATGGCGGAGCCTTCCACATCATAAGCGCCACGAAGCCGGCGAGCGCCAAGGCGAGGTCACGCAGATCGGCTATCGCGCTGGTAAAGACCGGAGAATAGAGAGCAGCGCCGAGGATACCGACGACAGCGGCATTTGCCCCCCGCATCAGGGATTGCGCCACGGATTTGTTGCGAAACCGATCCCAGAAGGGCAAAACACCAACGAGCACCAAGAAGCCGGGTAAAAAGATAGCCATCAACGCAAGTCCGGCGCCTGTGATGCCGTTTGGCTCAGGCCCCAAGACGGCCCCAAGATAGGCCGCGAAGGTAAAAAGCGGCCCGGGCACGGCCTGCGCTGCGCCGTAGCCCGCAAGAAAGGCATCGCGCGTGACCCAGCCGCTTCGGACCACTTCGGCGTCGAGGAGCGGCAACACGACATGGCCGCCACCGAAAACGAGCGCGCCAGCTCGATAAAAGCGGTCGACAACGGCAAGCGCCTGTCCCTGTTCTGCCAGCAGGGGCAGCAGGACCAGCAGAGAGAGAAAGACCAAGATGGCTCCGCCAGCCAGCCATCGTGACACCGGCACTGCCACGTGACCACCACTGGGCTTGGTCTCCCCCAGACCAAGAGCCAGCCCGGCCGCCGCACCGAGCGCAATCGCTCCCAACATGCCGGCACCGCTCGGCGCAAACGCCAGCAAGGCGACCGCAATCACGGCGATTGCCGATCGCTCGCGATCAGGACAGAGGTTCCTGGCCATGCCCCAAACCGCTTGTGCCACAATGGCGACCGCCACGATCTTGAGGCCATGCAGAGCGCCGCTTCCCACTGACCCGCGAATCGCCGACGCGGTCAGCGCGAAAACCAGCAAGATCAACGCCGAGGGCAAGGTGAAAGCCAAGAAGGCGGAAAAGGCGCCCAGCCAACCGGCTCGCATCAAACCCAAGCTGAAACTGACCTGACTGGAGGTCGGGCCCGGCAGGAACTGACAAAGCGCGACGAGATCGGCATAAGCAAGATCGTCCAGCCAGCGCCGGCGAACCACCAGTTCCTCCCGAAAATATCCCAGATGGGCGATGGGACCGCCGAAGGACGTCAGGCCCAGCTTGAGAAAAGCGGAAAACACCTCGACAGCGCTGCCACGAGACGCTTTCTCACCAGAACCAACAACCTGATCTGCCATTGACCGCCGCCCTTCGCTGTCTGCGGCATAGTGTCATGGTCACAGCCGGTGACAAGCCCATGACAAAAGGCGACCAGTCTGTTGCAAGCATGACTGCCTCAAGCCCGCTGACCAACGGGCGCCGTTCCTGGAGCTGAAACCGGCCCGGGCAGGCGCCAACTCCGCCTAAGACCGGCCGGGCGTCTGGCCGTTTGGCTCAGGTGGCGCGATATCGACAGAATGCCCGGCGGTCGACGCACTCGACTCTCGCTTGCGAGATTGGAGATGATGGCCTCTATCGTATCGTCGAACCGCACACCGGCATCCGCGAGCCCCCTCCGACTCTGGTTATTCCGCCGTCGTGGCCCCAGGCCGGCGAGATGGACGCGCCGCCTCATGGCCACATTGGCGGACCATGGTCACCTCCAGCATGTTTTTCATCGCTGGGCGACGGATCGGCAAATCGTGCCCGTTTAAACAGGGAGCGCGTCCTCAAAACGAAGAAAACCTGAAGCATCTGCACCTTCGTCAGAATTACGTAGCGAGAAGCGGGAGCTTTGAAAAGCAATGACCCAGACGAGGCGCTGCTTGAGCGCGTGGCCAGCGGCGACAAGAGCGCCGTACGGGAGATGGTCGCGCGAAAGCTCCCACGCGTGCTCAGTCTCGCCAACCGCTTGCTCGGTGATCGCGGAGACGCCGAGGATGTGGCCCAGGAAGTCTTCCTGCGCATCTGGCGGCGAGCCGGGCGATGGCAGCGCGGGGAAGCGCTGTTCGACACCTGGCTGCACAAAGTGGTGCTCAATCTCTGCTTTGACCGTTTGCGCCAGCGGCGCGACACTTACGTTATCCAACCGCCAGACCGCCAAGATCCCGGACCGGGTCCTGACGATGGGATCGCCATGAGAGAAGAGCGCGATGCGATCAAGGCGGCGATCGATGCGTTGCCGGACCGCCAGAGGGAGGCGATCGTGCTGCAGTATTATCAGGACATCGGCAATATCGAAGCGGCCGCGATCATGGGGATCAGTATCGAGGCACTCGAGAGCCTGCTGGCGCGTGCCCGCCGCAACTTGCGGACCAGCCTTGCTGGAGATCGGTCATGACGCCTGAGAGATTCCGCCAGATCGTTGAGGCCTATGGCGCCGTACCACAGCGCTGGCCCATAAGAGAACGCGCGGCGGCAGAAGCCTTTGTGGGTCAGAACGCCCAAGCACGAGATATGCTTGCCCGCGAAGCCGATCTTGACCGCCTGTTGGACGCTTATCGGGTAACCCCGCCGGACAGCGCATTGACGGGAGCCATCATCGCCTCCATTCCCTCATCCCGCAGATCATCCTGGACTTATCTTCTCAAAGGCCTGGGCATCATGGGTGCCGGTCTCGCAGGGGCGATCGCAGGCGCATTTCTAACGATGACCTACACACCCTCGGTACCAACTCTCATCGACGAAGATGAGCGGCCCATCTTCACCAGCTTTGATGTCAACGTCAGTGAATTCGATCTGGGCGAAACCCAATGAACAGTCACGCCATGAAAATCGCCCTCGCTATATCGCTGACGCTCAATGTCTTTATCCTGGGCGCGGCAGCCGGTGCATGGTACTGGCGGTTGCCCCCCATGCTTTCACCGCAACCAGACCAAGGACTTGCAGGGGCGGCACAGGCGCTGGAGCCAACCCAGCGCCAGGCTTTCCGCGAGATACTGGCGAAGGCCAGACACGACGCGCAGCCCGACTCGCAAGCCGCGCGTGATGCTCGCGATCAACTTGCCCGGTTGCTGAGCAAGGCAGATCTCGATCGCAGCTCCATCGATGCGGCGCTCGACATGACTCGGGCCGCCGACGTCAGGGTGCGCGCCCGCATAGAAGCGGCGGTGATTGATTTTGCGGAAAGTCTGGATCCGAAAAGCCGCGCCATTCTCATCACCGGGCTTGCTTCGCGCGGGCAAATCCTGCCCCGCGAGGCAAAAAAATAAGGTCGGCCGACGGATCGGCGTTTTTCTCTCGTTCAAGGTTCATCATTAACTGGAAGGAGGCTTGCGTGAGCACTTCCTCTAACGGCGGCCTCGCCTTCATTGCGATGAACCGCTTCGGTCTCGGCGCTCATCGGGGCGACAAAAGTCCCGGTGATCCGAAGGGTTGGTTGATCGGACAGTTCAACGCCTATGAGTCCAAACCGGCGCCAATGACGGCTCTCCCGCCATCGGCCAATATCTTCGTGACCTATCGCGAAGACAGCGCCAACATACGGGCGATGCCTGAGGCACAACGCGCGCAGGCTCGGCAAGAGCTCCGCAAACGCGGCTCCAAACTTTACGAGACTGAGATCGGAGCCCGAACGCTTGTGGCGGTGACCAGCCAGGCTCCGTTCGTTGAACGCCTTGTCCATTTCTGGGCCAACCATTTCGCCATCTCCGCGGACGAACCGCTGGAGACGGCACTTGCTGGCTCGTTCGAACGCGAAGCGATCCGGCCACATGTGCTTGGCCGCTTCGAGGACATGCTTCTCGCTGTCGAGCAGCACCCGGCGATGTTGCTCTACCTCAACCAAAACCGCTCCATCGGTCCCAACAGCATTCGTGCCAAACGCGCAGCCGAAAAGGATCCGACCCACAAGCTTGGGATCAATGAAAATCTGGCGCGTGAGATCCTTGAGCTCCATACGCTTGGCGTGCGAACGGGCTATAGCCAGAAGGATGTGACCCAATTCGCTTTCGCCATGACCGGGTGGACGATCGTCGGACAGGACGGAAATGAAGAAGCGCAGGCTGGCACATTCGAGTTCAGGCCGCAGCTTCACGAACCCGGCCCTCGCACCATCCTCGGCAAGACCTATGATCAGAAGGGCGCGGACCAAGCGGAAGCCTTGCTGCGCGACGTCGCCCGCAGCAAGGCGACGGCAACTCACATAGCGACCAAACTCGCCCGCCATTTCGTGGCAGATTCCCCGTCGGCGTCCCTGGTGGGGCAATTGCAGTCTGCTTTTCTCAAATCGGGGGGCGACCTGCCGACGGTCTATCGGGCGCTGGTCAATTCACCCGAGGCGTGGGGCCCGGAAGCCAGCAAGTTCAAGACGCCTTGGGAATGGAGCGTTTCGGCGCTCCGCGCGCTCGGAGCGCCTCCCGAGCAGACGACGAACATCGCAGACACCCTGAAGCAGCTCGGTCAGCCGGTATGGCGGCCCCAATCGCCAGCTGGTTACGACGACCTAGGCGCCAGTTGGGCAGCACCCGATGCGCTGATCCGGCGCGTCGAGGTCGCGCAGCGGCTGGCCCGCAAGGCCGATCCGACACTCGACGCGCGCGCGGCGGCCAGCGCGCTTCTCGGCCCGTCGTTGTCAAAGACGACGGCGACCGAGATCGCCCGGGCGGAATCGCCGGCAACGGCAATCGCGCTTCTTCTTGTTTCGCCGGAATTCCAGAGGAGATAGTCCCATGTTGGACCGCCGAAATTTCCTGCGAGGAGCTGCGCTCGGCGCAAGCGCGCTCGTCCTTTCGCCGCGCATGGTCTTCGCCAACGTCGAGACAGATCGTCGCTTCGTCTTCATCATCCAGCGAGGCGCCGCCGACGGGCTCGATACTGTCATTCCCTATGGCGATCCGGCGCTTGCCGGCTTGCGTGGCTCTCTAGCAATCGATCAGAACGACATGCACAAGCTCGATGGCATGTTTGCGCTGCATCCGTCCCTTAGCCGACTTAGTGAGCTCTACGGACAAAAGCAGTCGCTGTTCATTCAGGCGGTTGCCTCGCCCTATCGCGAACGGTCGCATTTCGACGGGCAGAACGTCCTCGAAAGCGGAAGTTCGAGCCCGTACCAGTTGCGAGATGGTTGGCTGAATCGGTTGTCCACGTTGTTGCCGAAGAGCGAGGAAGAGGCGATCGCTCTTGCACCGACCATCCCGCTTGCCTTGCGCGGGGTTGCGCCGGTTAACTCCTATGCGCCATCGAACCTGCCGGAGGCACCTGACGATCTTCTGATGCGGGTGAGCAAGCTTTACGATAGCGACTCCGAACTCCATGCGCTCTGGAGCCGTGCCATGGAAAACCGTGGGCTTGCCGACGCGGTGGGCGCGCGCCAGGACCCGGCCTCGGTCGGTAAAACGGCGGCATTATTCCTTGGGCGCCCCAACGGGCCACGCATCGCCATGATAGAAACCGCCGGCTGGGATACCCACGACGGCCAGAAGCAGCGCCTCACCAATCAGTTGCACGGACTCGACCAGATGATCGGTGCGCTGCATGACGGCCTCAGTGACGTGTGGAAGAACACGACCGTGCTGGTGGCGACGGAATTCGGCCGTACCGCCGCGGTCAACGGGACCGACGGAACCGATCACGGCACCGCTTCGGCCGCCATGCTCGCCGGTGGTGCGATTCAGGGCGGGCGAGTGATCGCAGATTGGCCGGGCCTAGCCGCTGGAAAGCTCTATGAGGGGCGAGACCTCACCCCGACGCTCAACCTCGATGCATTGATCGCCGTTGTCGCAGCGGAAAGCCTGAAATTGGATCCGGAAAAGACGATGCGGACACTCTTTCCCGGACGTCCACTCAACAAGAAGCTGGCCGGCCTCGGCCTGGTGAACACCTGAAAACCTTCTCGCATAAGCGGCATCCAAGCGTGGCACGCCCTGAAAATCACGCCACGGCCAACGCGGCCACCGCCTCCAGCGTCGCGTCGCAGAGCACTTGCGCCCCGGCGATCACCTGATGCGGCTCGACGTATTCCGCCTCGTTGTGGCTGAGGCCGCCACGGCAGGGCACGAAGATCATCGCCGCCGGCCCAAGGCGGGCCATGAACAGCGCGTCGTGAAAGGCGCCGGAGAACATTCGCTGGCAGGAAAAGCTGCGTCGTTTCGCCATATCTTCGACAATGCCGATCAATCGCTTGTCGAAGCGAGCCGGTGCCACATCCATGCTCCGCCGTACCGAGGCGTGGCAGCCGCCGCCTTCTGCCGTCTCGGAGACCAACCGGATGATTTCGGCCTCCAGTCGGTCGATTTCAGGGCCGCTCGGATGGCGAAGATCGATGGAGAATACAACCTCGCCAGGAATGACGTTGATGGCACCGGGGGTAAGCGTCAGGCGGCCGACGGTGAGGCGCGCATTGGCATCGGCCGGCATCACCGTTGCCTGCAGCCGGGCAATGATAGTCGCGGCCACCGCCATGGCGTCATGGCGATCGGCAAGCGGCGTCGTGCCGGCGTGTGCCACCTGCCCCTCAATGGAGACTTCCAGCCAACGGGTGCCCTGGATACCCTCGACGACGCCGATCAGTGCACCCTCGCGTTCGAGCAGAGGCCCCTGCTCGATGTGCAATTCGAGATAACCTGAAAACGAGCCGCCAAGCGGCCTTTCGGCTGCCTGAGGCAGCGCCGCCAGCGTCGCGGCCAGTTCGTCGGCAAGGCGGCCACCGTTATTGTCGACCGTATCCTGCCACCCCCAAGGGAAAGCCCCGGTCGCATAGACCTGCGAGCCAAAGGCGCCGGGCGAGAAGCGGCTGCCTTCCTCGTTGGTCCAGGCCACCAGCTCGACCGGACCGGCCGTGACGATATTTTGGTCTTCCAGCGTCTCCAGCACCTCGAGCGCGGCGAGAGTGCCAAGCGCGCCGTCGAAACGTCCGCCGGTCGGCTGGCTGTCGAGATGACTGCCGATCAACAGAGGAGGCCGGCCGTTGTCGGCGCCGGGCCGCCGCAGGAACAGATTGGCAGCCGCGTCTTGAGAAATCGAAAAGCCGCGCGCTGCGCCAAGGCTGGCCAGTAGCGCTCGTGCCGCCCTGTCTTCGGCGCTCAGTGCCGGCCGATTGACGCCTCCGGCCGGCGTGGCGCCAATCGCAGCGAAGGCATCGAGCCGAGCGAGCAGGCGGCGGCCATCAATGGCAGAACCACCGGTCATGGGCGCAGCCCGGCCATGAAGGCCTTGACGCGATCGGGATCGACGGTGTTCCACCAGACGCCCTCATGCTTGAGGGCGCTCGCCACGATGACGCCATCGACGATGCCGAGGATGTCGCGGGCGTTGTCGGGCGTAACGCCGCTGCCGACCAGCGTCGGCAGGTGCGAGGCGCCCTTGATCATCCGGATGTAGCCGAGATCGGCGGCGTGCCCAGTACGCTGGCCGGTGGCGATTACCGCGTCGGCGTCGAAGAAGGCGAGGTCGCGCACCAGTTCCTCGACCGGCCGGTCGGCGACGATGGCGTGCGCGCCATGCTTGACGTGCGCGTCGGCAAAGATGCGCACGCCGTTCGCCCTGAGGCGGGCGCGGTAGCGCATGGCACGCGCCGCCTCACCCTCGACGAAGCCTTCGTTGGCGACATAGGCATTGGCCCACTGATTGACGCGGATGAAGCCGGCACCGGAGGCGCTCGCCACGGCCAGCGCTGGCAGAGCCGCATTGGCCAGCACGTTGATGCCAATCGGCCGACCGAACTCGCGACGGATGCGATCGGCGACCACCGCCATGTGAGCGGACGTCTCTGGACCGATATCGTCGGGCTTCAGGAAAGGCACGTCGCCGTGGTTCTCGACGATGACGCCATCACAGCCACCAGCGAGGTAGGCTCGGGCATCGGTGAGGCCGCGCTGGTAAATCTCTTCGACAGACCCGCCATCGTGGCGCGGCGCGCCGGGCAACGGTGCCAGATGGACGACGCCGATCGCCACCTTGGTCCGTCCAAACAGGTGCTGAAGGGCGTCGCCGGCTGTCTGGCCGACCGGTCTTGCGGCTTCGGTCATGAGAGGTTCCTCAATGGCCCATGGATCAGGGCGGTAATTTCCGAACGGCTCGGACAGGCGGCAAGCGTTCCGCGCCGGGTCACGGCAATGGCCGCCGCCCGGACGCCGATCCTTACGGCGGCGAGGAGTGGCAGGCCACGGGCAAGACAGCCGGACAGTACGCCGGCGAAGACGTCGCCGGCGCCGCTGGTATCGACCGTCGTCACTACCGGCGCCGCGATGTGTTCGGCATCACGGGCACCCCGGTCGAGACAGAGCGCGCCGCCAGCGCCAAGCGTGACGACCACACTCGCGGTGCCGCCCCGTGACAGACGGCGAGCCGCCTCAACAGGATCAGTGCAACCGGACAAAGCCTCGGCCTCGATGGCGTTGACAATGATAACGTTGGCTTCCGGCAACGCCGGGGTGGAGCCGAGTGGACTGGGATTCAGGATGGTAACGGTGCCCCTGTCGCGGGCCTTATCCAAGCAGGCTTTGGTGATGTCCGCGCCGAGATTGCCCTGCATCAGCAGGTAGTCCCCCCTTCCCGGCCGAGAGGAAAGCTCCGTCGGATCGAAAGCCATAGCCGAGGCGGCGGCGGTAATGATGACGTTCTCGCCCGCTCTGTCGACCAGGATCGTCGATCGATCGGTCGGTTTGTTGAGCACGACCAGCCCGGTGAGCGGTAGCTCGTCAGCGAGCGCCGCTCGCACGAAGACAGCGTCAGGGTCGGCGCCTAGCGCGGCGCGAAAGACAACGTCAGCACCGGTACGCGCCGCCGCCACCGCCTGGTTGGCGCCTTTGCCTCCGACGCCGCGCATCGTCGCGACGGCGTTCACCGTCTCGCCGGGCCGCGGCAGCCGCTCGACGTAGAAGGTGTCATCGACGCAGACGTTGCCGACCACGTGGAGCGCCATGGGTCAGTCCCGCCCGGTCGCCCAGGCCAGCATCTGCTCGAACAGCGTCTTGTAGCCTTTCCAGGCGACGAAGTCGGGCGATAGCCAGTGCGGGCCGACGTCGGAGGTCCAGGCAACCGACCGCCCCTTGCCGTAAGTTCCGGTGACGAGCAGCGGCAGCGCGCCATATTCGGACGACACGGTGGCG
The DNA here is from genome assembly GCA_018262505.1 of Pseudomonadota bacterium. GTDB lineage: Bacteria > Pseudomonadota > Alphaproteobacteria > Rhizobiales > Pleomorphomonadaceae > Pleomorphomonas. Next base: position 5,511 of record JAGSYV010000040.1, on the reverse strand, counting down.
AGCACCTCGGCGCCCGGCTTGACCTCGACCTCGTTAAAACCGAGCAGCACCGGCCAATCGCCACCGAGACCCTTCAGGATCGGATGGCTGGCCTTGCCTGTGACCTCGGCGGCGAAGCCTTCCGGAACCTCGACGCGGTCGTCGTAGGGAAGGCAGGTAACCGGCAACACGTCCTCGACGGCCGTCTTGCGGTAGCGAGCGCCACCATTGATGCCCTGGAAGGAATAGTAGCCGCCGAACATCAGCAAGCCGCCACCATTGCGGACATAGTCGCGGATCAGCTTCAGCCGGTTGGGCGTCGTCTGCGACTTGATCCAGGTATCGGGATGCAGCAGCAGCGTGTTGGCGCCGATGTCGGACAGCACGACGGCATCATAGGCCGATAGCGCCTCCATGGTCTGCGGGAAGTCGCGCTGCGCCTCGTGCGAGGGCATGAAGGTAACGTCGAACGGCCCACCCTTCAGCGCCTTCAACAGTTCATCGGCGCCGGTGTGGTAGGTGACGGTGGCGAACTGGTCGAAGCCCTTGATGTGGGTGGCCGTCGACACCCAGGATTCGCCGGCCAGCAGGATTTTCTTGGTCATTTTGCTTTCCTCGAAAGTCTTTAGAAAGGGCGTCCGTCAGGCGGAGAACACCGATTTCGGATTGTCCGTGAGCATGCGATTGATCACCGCCTCGTCGAGACCATGGCGCCTCAAGCGCGGCACGAAGTGACGCAGCACGTGGGCATAGCCGAAGCCGCCATAGCGGGTCAGCATCATCTTGAGGAAGACGTCCTGCGACATCAGCACCCGGTCGGCATAGCCTTTGTCGACGAGATTGAGGATACCGCGAGCGTTGTCCTCGTCGGACGGCGACTGTGCCTGCTGGTCGGCATAATAGTAATCCATGCCGATCATGTCGTATTCGATGAATGCACCGCGAGCGGCGAGCGACGTCTGATACGCCGTATCGTCCCAGCTCGGGTTCATGTGGCAGAGCACGGTATGGCGGAGGTCGGCGCCTTCCACTTCCACCACATCGAGAACATCGTGGGCGAGCCGCTCCCAACCCGGCAGGTGGATGGTCAGCGGCACGCCAGTCCGCGCTGATGCTCGGGCCGCGCCTCTGAGCGAACGCCGCTCGGCTTCGGTGAAGTCCTTTGACACGCCGATCTCGCCGATGATGCCGGCCATCACCGGCGGCAGGGTTTCGCCGCCGCCGACATCGTCAATGATGAAGCGGGCGATGGCTTCGGCATCCATCGTCCGCATCCAGTCGGGGTGGCTGAATTCGAGATAGAAGCCGGTGCCCATGACGATCTTGAGACCCGACAGCCGGGAGATGCGAACGAGCGCTTCCGGGTCGCGGCCGATGCCGATGGTCGTGGCGTCGACCACCGTGTTGCCACCGAAGCGGCGGTAGCGGTCGAGTTCGCGCAAGGCGAGGTCGGCATCGTCGAGCGAGACGTTGTCGCGGTTGAGATAGGGGTTCATCCTGAGTTCGCCGATGATCTCGATGTTCACCGGCTGCTCGGAAACGCGGCGCCCCTCGTCGTCGATATCGCAGGGGCAGCGCCACGCCTTGCCGCCATCGAGCAGGATATGCTCGTGCATCAGCGTGACGCCCATCTCGTCGACGGGGACAGGCCCGGTGACCGTCATCACCGTGCCCGAGCGGATACCAATCGGCGATCGGTTGGCCGGCTTGCCTGCGAACAGATGATCCATGATCAACGGCTCCTGGATCCGCCCTTGAACAGGCGGAAGTTCAGCCAGATCGCAATGAGGATGATCAGGCCAGTGACGATCGGCGTCAGGAACGGCGACAAATGCGCGAGGATCAGACCGTTGGCGATCACCGCCACGGTCAGCGCACCCAGCACGGTGCCGACCACCGAGCCACGACCACCGAACAGCGATGTGCCGCCCAGCACCACGGCGGCGATGACGTCGAGTTCGAAACCCTGACCGGAGTTGGACGAGCCGGAGCCGAGCCGCGAGGCGAGGATGATGCCGGCGAGTGCTGCCGCCGCGCCGGTCAGTATGTAGACCCCCAGTGTGACGAGGCGGGTATTGACGCCGGCCCGCCGTACCGCTTCGGCATTGGCGCCGACGCCGGTAACGTAACGACCGAAGGCCGTCTCGTTGAAGACAAGATAGGCCACACACAACACGACGACGGCAATCAGCGCCGGTACCGGTACGCCGAGGAACCAGGCGCGGCCGATGATGTTGAAGCCGCTGGCCGGATCGACGGGGATCGAATAGCCACCGGTGATCAACAGCGCGATGCCGCGGATCACCGACAGTCCGGCCAGCGTGACGATAAAGGCGGGGATGCCCTCGTAGGCGACGAAGAAACCCTGCAAGGCGCCAACCGCCGCGCCGAGACAAAGAAGCACCAGGATCACCGCCGGCCACGGCACGCCCCATTGCAGCAGTACCGCCGACAGTGTGGCCGTCAACGCCAAGACCGAGCCGACCGAAAGGTCGATGCCACCGGTGGTGATGACGAAGGTCATGGCCGAGGCAACGATCAGCAACGGCGCCGACTGACGCACGATGTTGAGAAGGTTGGGGGTGGTCAGGAAGGCGTCGGTCGCCAGCGAGAAGACGATGCAGACCACCGCGAAGAAAAGGGCGATGGAGACGACGCCACCCCGAGCGATGGCCTTTTCATGCCAGCTTGCCTTGACGAGACGCGAGGACGCGTCCGTTTTGATCGTGCTGTCGCTCATGCCGTGACTCCCGTACTGTCGGTCGCTCCAGCTGAGCGGGCGGTGAATTTGCGCCCGACGATCAGGTTGACCACTTCCTCGATGCTGGTTTCGGAAACGTGCCGCTCGGCGACGTTGCGCCCCTCGTACATCACCTGAATGCGGTCGCAGACCAGGAACAGATCCTGCAGGCGATGAGTGATCAAAATCACCGATACACCGCGGGCGCTGACGGCCCGGATCAGGTCGAGCACGGCTTCCACTTCGGCGACGGCGAGCGCCGCCGTCGGCTCGTCCATGATCAGCACGCGCGGATCGAAGGAAGCGGCGCGACCGATGGCGATCGATTGCCGCTGACCACCGGAGAGGTTCTCGACCTTGAGACGGGTGTCGGCGATGACAATCCCGAGCCGGTCGAGCATGTCGCGCGCCTCGGCGTGCATGCGCGCCTTGTCGAGGAACGACAGGCCAGCGACGCGGCGGCGCGGCTCGCGTCCGAGGAACAGGTTACCGGCGACATCCACCGTGTCGCAGAGCGACAGGTCCTGATAGACCATCTCGACGCGGGCGGCGCGGGCATCGGCGGGCGAGGCGAAGCTGACGATCTCGCCGTCGATCTCGATGCTGCCGGCATCTGGAATAATAGCCCCGGACAGAACCTTGCTGAGCGTCGACTTTCCGGCGCCGTTGTCGCCGACAAGCCCGAGTACCTCGCCGGGCTTCAGCGTCAGCGACACGTCATCGAGCACTTGAATGGGATGATAGCGTTTGGAGATGCCGGTCATCCGAACGCGATAAGGCGAGCTTTCCGTCATGCTGAAATCCGCTAGGGGATGGCCGGAGGGCGGCGCAATCCATTGAGCGTAGCCTCCCGCCGGCAAGCCAAAACGGCGGCCAGCGGGAGGCAACGATACACCAGGACGCCGTGGACCATCCCGACGTCCCAACCATTTCACGGGTTCAGATCACTGAAACATCGACTTGAAGCCGGCCACATTGTCCTTGGTGACGATGGTCACCGGAACATTGATGACCGGCTCGACGGTACCGCCCTTCTTGAGCGTCTTCAGCGCCTCGACGGCGGCCTTGCCCTCGCCGGCCGGGTCCTGCTGGACGACGGCGATGACCCAACCTTCCTCAATACCCTGGACGGCTTGCTTGGTCAGGTCCCAGCCGAACACCTTGACGCTGTCGGTGTGGCTCTGGGCGGTAACGGCGGAGACCGCGCCGATCAGCGCCGGCTCACCGGTGGCGTAGAGCGTACTCATGGTCGGGTTGGCGGTCATCAGGTTTTCCGAAGCCGACAATGCCACATCCTGGACGTTCTGACCGTCGACGGTATCGAGGAAGGTCACGTCGGCGCCGCTGGCCGTCACCGCCTTCTTGAAGCCGTCAAGGCGCTGGTTCTGGATGAACGAGTTGAGGGCGCCGACAACGCCTACCGTCGCCTTGCCGCTCATCTTGGCCTTGACGTAATCGGCGTAGAATTTACCGATATCCTCACCGGCCTTGGTGTTGTCGACACCGACGAAGGCGACATTATCGCCGCCCGGAATCTGGGCGTCGATGGCGATCACCGGAATGCCGGCGGCCTTGGCGGCGGTAATGGCCGGTTTGACGCCATTGACGTCGATGGCCACCAGAATGATGCCATCGACCTTTTGAGTAATGTAGTTCTCGATGGCGTCGTTCTGAGCCGAGGGAACGTTATTGGCATTATAGATGACGAGATCGACCCCGGCTGCCTTGGCGGCGGCCGTGGCACCGTCGTTGATCTGGTTGAAGAACAGCGCTTGCTGGTTGATGTTGACGAGCGCGAAAGTTTCAGCGGAGGCTGACGACAGGCTAGCGGCGAAAATGATCGCGAGTGCACTGCCCGCGAGAATCCTGGAAAGACGCATTTCGGAATCCCCTTTGGTTTATTTGCCCCTTTGGGGCTTGTTGGTGTCGGATGACACGGCGCGATAATTCAAGATCATTGATTTTCTGTCAAGTAACTTGAATGACGTTTTGGGCGGCAATCCGGCCAATTTTCAGGCGCACGACACGACGCCTTCAAGACGCCTCGGGGTACCAGAGCGACATCGCACCTGATCCAAACCGAATTCGCTCGTTTTCCACGCCTGAAAGCTCGTACCGCTTTCGGCCGACATGCGAGAGTGCGCTTCGAGCAAGTCCGGCAAAACGGTACTTTCGTCTCGCCTCGGAAATTGCTTATGGCAGCTATGTTTTGCCGGCTCACTAATTAGCCAGAAAACCCAAGAAGGTCACGTAAACCCGGCCGGTCCCTACCCTAGAAGGTTGCCGGCGTGTTGACCCAGAAAATGCTGGCCCGACGATCGCCAGCATTGCGATAGTGATGCGGAAGGTCGGAATTGAAGGCGAACGCGTCGCCCTCCAACAAATGAAATTTGCGCTCTCCGACGATCAACTCGACCTCGCCGGCAATGACGTAGCCGACTTCCTCGCCGACATGCTGGATGGGCCCGGCACTCTCACCCCCCACCTCGACATGGTGGATGTTGCACTGCAGGAGATGGCCGGGCGAATAGGGAATGATCCGCTCGAGCGCAATGCCCCGGCCGCGGCGGAGCGGATCGAGCGTCAGCACCGGCCGCGTGCCGGCCCGGAAAATCATGCCTTCCTCGCCGTGCGACTCCTCGAAGAACCAGCCGATATTCTTGTCGAGCACCTTGATGATCCGGTGCAACATCGGCAGCGACGGCGACGCCTTGCCATTCTCGATCTTCGACAGCAGGCTTTCCGAGCAGTTGGCGGCCTGCGCCAGCGCCTTCAGCGTCATGCCGCGCGTC
>JAGSYV010000161.1 GCA_018262505.1 Pseudomonadota bacterium | reverse complement strand
GATGTCCGGCACCACGACGCGCAGGAGATAGTCGACCTGCCCGCTCATCCGGTAGAATTCGACCACCTCGGGGAACTCGCGGATCAGCTCGGCGAAGCGGCGCAGCCACTCCTCGGAATGCTGGTTGGTGACGATGGAGACGAACACCGTCACCTTGGTGTTGACGGACTTGGGATCGAGCAGCGCCACGCGCCGCAGAATGACCCCATCCTCCTCAAGCTTCTGGATGCGCCGCCAGCAGGGTGTGGTCGACAGACCGACCCGCTTGGCCACCTCGGCCACGGGAATGGTGGCGTCCTCCTGGAGGATCGAGAGAATTTTCCTGTCCAGCCGGTCCAACATGATCGCATTCGCCCACTGCTTGAAATGAGTTTCTATTTTTGAAGCTCATATGGTCACGAATAAGAATTTTTTTCTCAATTTTGTCAAGTGCCGTTCGACGGGCCTGGCTGCGCAGGGCTCACGCATACCAACCGTTAACCATACGAACGAACCGGCCGTTAGGGAAAACTGGGCTTTAGTGTGGCACGACCTCTGGCTGGAAGTTGACATCAAGCATGATCCTGGGCTCGGACCAGTCGCAGACCGCCCGTCTGGAGCAGAACAGGCAACGCTCCATGCGACGCCGCGACGTGACGCGCGCGGTGCGGGACGTACGCGAACGCCTGTCCTCGGACTCCGGGACACGGCCGGCCTTCGATTACGAAATCCTGCTGGAATATGCGCGCAACCGCCTGTCGAGCTGGCTGCCGGTGGGGCTGCTCATTCTGGCGCTGGGCGGCATCGCCGCCTACTGGATGGCCTACCAGTATGTCGCGGTCTGGGCCGGCGCCGTCTTCATCGCCCACACGCTGATCGGCTTGATTGCCCGACGCTTCAGCCAGACGCCGGCCGGATCGGTGAACCTCAGATACTGGCGCCGTCAGTTCCTGATCGCCGAGGCGCTGTTCGGTCTGGTCTTTTCAGCCCTGTTCTTCCTGCCGGGCGCCATCTTCGGCGGCACCGGCACCTTCGCTTTCGGCGCGCTTCTCACCGCGATTGCCGTGCTGGCGATGGTCACGAGCAATCTGCCGCGCGCCGTGGTGCTGAGCACGCTGCCGATCGCCGTCGGCGGCGCATTGAAGCTCGCCATGGGCCGCGGCTTCGTCGACTATTCGATGGCCAGCTTCCTGGTGCTGGCGGAAATCTTCTTCGTGCTGCTCGCCTATCGGCTCTACCAGTCGACGTTGACGATGATGGAGTTCCGCGTCGAGAAGGATGCGCTGATCGTCGAACTCGAACAGGCCAAGGTGATCTCCGACGAGAGCCGTCGCCGCGCCGAGGAAGCCAATCTCGCCAAGTCGCGATTCCTCGCGACCATGAGCCATGAACTCCGGACGCCGCTCAACGCCATCCTCGGCTTCTCCGAAATCATGATGAACGAGGTGTTCGGCCCGGTCGGCAACCAGCATTACAAGGGATACGCCGCCGATATCCATACGTCCGGCCAGCACCTTCTCAAGCTGATCAACGAGATCCTCGATCTGTCGCGCATCGAGGCCGGCCGCTACCAGATCAATGAGGAAGCGGTGACGCTCTCCTTCCTCGCCGAGGAATGCCACCACCTTCTGAAGCTGAAGGCCAAATCGAAGAACCAGACGATCATCGAGCAATTCGAGCCGGACCTGCCGAAAATCTGGGCCGACGAGCGGGCGGTGCGCCAGATCATCCTGAACCTCTTGTCCAACGCGGTGAAGTTTACCCAGCCTGGCGGCGAAATCCGCATCCGCCTCGGCTGGACGGCCGGCGGCGGCCAGTATGTGTCGGTGCGCGACAATGGCCCCGGCATTCCCGAAAACGAAATTCCCATCGTGCTGCAGGCGTTTGGCCAAGGCTCGCTTGCCATCCAGACCGCCGAACAGGGCACCGGCCTCGGCCTGCCGATTTGCGTTGCCCTCATGCAGATGCACGATGGCAGCCTCGACCTGCAGTCGAAGCTGCGTGAAGGCACCGAGGTGACCATCACCTTCCCGCCGTCGCGCGTCATGGAAGTGATGCCGCCCATGGAGGAAGGCGCGCAGGGCCGCGGCAAACGACCGAGCCAGCGCCGCTACGCCTGACCTACAGATCCATTTCGCAAATCGTGCCAATCGGCTATCTCTGGTTTGCCAACGGGAACCAGTCGCGCCATGGACGACCTTCTGCTTTTTGCCGCCCTCATTGTCCTGACGGTCTTCGTCGGCTCGCTGCTCGGCATCATCGCCTTCGCCAGAACCCGTGAGATGCAACGTCGCCTTGAGCGGCTGGAAGCGATGCTGCGTGCCATCCGACCGGCGGAGGTGCGCGCCGAGACGATGTCGGTGCCGCCCCTTCCCGAGGTCGCGACACCTGAAGAATCTGCCGAGACACCTTCCCTTTCCGAAGACGCGCCAGAGCCGGTCGAGGAAACGAAAAGCGCCGAGGAGGCTCCTCCGCCGGCGGAGGAGAAGGAAGAGGAGCAGCCAGCCATCGCGGCCCGTGCCTCGCTGGAGGAAAAGATCGGTAGCCGCTGGGCCGTCTGGGTCGGCGGACTGGCGCTCGGCCTTGGCGGCATCTTCCTCGTCCGTTACTCGATCGAGGCCGGACTCCTCGGCCCGGCGGCGCGGGTGCTGCTCGGCCTCGTCTTTTCAGCTTTGCTACTCGCTGGCGGCGAGTGGCTGCGCCGCTCCGGCTTTGCCGAGACAGACGGCCCGGCGAAGCGCGCCTACATTCCCGGCGTGCTCGCGGCTGCCGGCGCCGTGTCGGCCTTCGCCTCGGTCTACGCCGCCTATGGTCTCTATGGGCTGATCGGGCCGGCCATTGCCTTCCTCGCGCTCGGCGCCGTTGGCGTAGCGACCTTGGCCCTCGCGCTCCGACATGGCCCCGCGCTGGCAGCGCTCGGCCTGCTCGCCGCCTACGTGACGCCCCTTCTTGTATCGACCGGCGAGCCGGCGCTGTTGCCGCTGGTGCTCTATCTCGCCGTGGTCACCGCTGCGACCTATGGCGTGGCTCGCCTTCGCCTGTGGCGCTGGCTTGCCGTGTCGGCCACGGTCGCCAATGTCCTGTGGTCGTTGCTGCTGTCCGGCACCACGCTCCCATATGGCAACAACGCCAACCAGTTCTACGTCGCCGCCCATTTCCTGGTGTCGCTGCTGCTCTCCGCCGTGGTTTTCGTGACCAGCCATGCGCCGCGCGACCGGACAGCCGAAGCGCCCTTCGATCGGACGGCGGCTGGCGTCGTCAGCCTGTTTGCCCTGCCGCTTCTCGCCTTCGTGGCCGCCGCCGGCACAGGGCCGGTGACGATCGGACTGATTGCCGCCTTCGCGTTGCTTCTGATGGCGCTGGCCTCGGAATGGCCGGCAGCGCGCGGCCTCGGGGTGACGGCTCTTGTCGCCACGCTGCTTGGCTATGGGCTCCTCCAGGTGACGGTCTCCGGCGTCGTCATCGATCCGGTTACCGGCGAGCCGACGGTGCCGGGCTTTGCCGACCTTCTGGCCTCACCGGCCGGCAACGACTATCTCGCTGTGGGCCTCCTGTTCGGACTGCTTCTCACGGTCGCCGGCCTTGTCGGCGCCCTCGCCTCGCGTGGCCGCCCGCAATTGGCCGTCGCCGGCGCTTTCGCAGCGCCGGGCCTCATCGCCATTGCCTATCTCAACACCAGCCGCGACCTCTCGGCATCGCCGACCTTCGCCGTCGCGGCGTTGATCGCGGCCGGCTATCTCGCCTCGGTCACCGAGTATCTCGGCCGCCGGCTTGCGCTCGGCATCGCGGGACGTGACGGCGCCATTGCCGCCTATGCGGTCGGCTGCGTCGCCGCGCTGGGCGCGGCGCTCACCATCGCGTTTGAGAAGGGCATGCTGACCGTTTCCCTGGCCCTTTTGGTTGCTGCCATCGCCTGGGTGGAAGCGCGACGGCCGGTGGCTGCCTTGCGGCCCACCGCGCTGGCGGTTGCCGCGGTGGTGATCGCCCGTATCCTCGGGGACCCGCGCATCGTTGGCGACGATCTCGGCACGACCGTGCTGTTCAACCCGCTCCTTTACGGCTACGGCGTGCCGACGCTATCGTTCGCCTATGCTGCCTGGCGCTTCGGCCGCACGCCGGGCGATCCGCGCCCCGTCCCGGTATTCGAGGCGCTGGCCGTCATCTTCACGGCGCTGACGGCCACGGTCGAGATCCACCACGCCATGAACGGCGGCGATCTGTTCGCGCCGGTGTCGAGCCTTGCCGAGCAGAGCCTGCTCAGCATGGTGATGCTGGCAATCTCGCTCGGTCTCAACTGGCTGGGCGTCCGCCGGCCGTCCGTGGTGATGGGCTGGGGAACGCCTGTGTTCGGTGGGATCGGCCTTGTGATGGCGGCCATAGGCCTGCTTGTCGTCAACAATCCCATCTTCACCGCCGAGCCGATCAATGGCGGCAGTTTTGACGGCACGCTCCTCGTCGGCTACATGGCGCCGGCTGTGCTTGCCTTTCTGGTGGCGGGCGTCGCGCGCCGCCGGCCGGACCTCCCCAGGCGATCCGTCGCATTGGCCGCCACGGTCGGCGGCCTGCTCGTCGCCATATGGGCAACGCTCGCCGTACGCGCCGGCTGGCATAGCGGCGATCTCGGCTGGGGCGAGGTGCGGGAAGGCGAGCTCTATGCCTACTCGGCGGTCTGGCTGGCGCTCGGCCTTCTGGTGCTGGGCGTTGGTGTTGCCACCGCCAACCGGGCGGTGCGGACGGTCGCGGCGGTAATCGTCGCCGGCGTAGTGGCCAAGGTGTTCCTGATCGACACAGCCGGCCTCACCGGCGCGCTTCGCGCTCTCTCCTTCATCGGCCTCGGTGGCGTGCTGGTGGCGATCGGCCTCGCCTACCAGACGGTGCTCACGAGGCGCTGAGGCTGGCTTGCCGGACCTCGGAAGACCGCGTATTTTCCCGAGCCCGGTCATCGAGGCAGTTCGCTATGGTTCCCGCTCTACCGCTCAGGCATCTGCGCCGCCTTGCCGGCATGAAGCAGTCGCATCTCGCCGACCTGATGGGCGTCACCCAGCCCACCGTGTCGCGTTGGGAGAACGGCACCCTGCCGCTCACGATCGAGCAAACACGGGCTTTGCAGGCCATCTTCGCCACACGCCCCGATCCGGCTCAGGACGCGGCGCTGAAGCGACTCGTCGAGACGTCGATGAACCCGGTCCATCTCATCTGCGATCGCACCCACCGGCTGCTCGCCGCTTCGTCGGCCCGCGCCGCCGACTGGCGGGTGGATATCGCCGATTATTTGGGACGGTCGCTGCTGGTCTACGCGTCGGAGGAGATCCTGGCGGCGGAAGCCCGTCTCGACGATCTCGGCTGGCATGACGGCCAGTTGGCGTCGCTCGCCTTCGACACCGGTGCCAACAGCGATCCCGACATCCCCATTCGCCCCGGCCCGATGCTGTGGGAACGCGTGACGCTTTCCGATGGCTCACCCGGCCGGCTCGTCACCTCCTTCTATGACTAGAGCACCATGCGTTCTGACGAACGCAGATCGTTGCTCTAGGTCTTTGTTGTCGCATTGTTTTTGCGGAAAACCGGTTTCCACTTTTCCGCACAATGCTCTAGTCCGCATAATTCATGCGTGGAACGTGGCCGGTCGCGCTGCTAGCCGTCGTCCGAAAGGATGACGACAATGACCGGACGCTGGCCGACGATTATTCTTCTCTGGTTCATCGGGGTGCTGGCCGCTGCCCAGCTCGGCAAGATGGCGGCGCTGATGCCGGCGATCCGGGCCGATCTCGGCCTGACGCTGGCCGGCGCCGGATTGATGATCTCGTTGATCGAGGCGGGCGGTGCCAGCCTGGGCAGCATCGCCGGCATCCTGGCCGCCCGCTTTTCCGGCCGCGCCGTGCTGGCAACCGGCTCGGTGCTGATCGCGGTGGCCGGCCTCGCGGCGGCCGCGGCGCCGGAGGCCGCGCTGCTCTACGTCGCCCGCCTCGTCGAAAGCATCGGCTACCTGATGGTGGTGATTGCCGCGCCGAGCCTGATCGCCATGGCGGCCGGCCGTGACAGCGCGGCGGCGCTTGCCCTCTGGAGCACATTCGTGCCGGTCGGTATCGCCGCCGGCACGATAGCATCCGGATTGGCCGCCAGCTGGATCGATTGGCGCCTGATCCTGGTGTTCTGGGCACTCGCGGTCCTGGTGACGTTGCCGCGAACCTTCCACCTGCCGGCCATGGCCGAGCACCGGCAGACCAGCTTCGCGGTCCCGCCCTTGGCGGTGTGGGCGCTGGCCATCGGCTTTGGCTTCTACACGACGCTGGAAGTCGGCGTCCTCGGCATGTTGCCGGCCTATCTTGCCGAAGCCTGGGGCTTTTCGATCGCCGCCGCAGGCACCATCACCGGCCTCACCTCGGCCGCGACGATCGCCGGCAGTTTCGCGGCCGCCCGTCTCATCGGCAACGGCGACGATGCACGACGGCCGCTGGTATTAATCGCCATCGGTCTTGCACTGCCGGCGGTGCTGTTCTTCCCCGGCTTTCCCGGCCAGGGGCTTGCAGCACACATGTCGGCTGCCACTGTCGCGGTGGCGGTCATCGTCGCCAACGCCATCTCCGGCCTCGTCGCCGCCGTCGCCTTTGCCCGCATGCCGACGCTGCTGCGCCGCAGCGGCGTGCCGCTCGCGCTGGTCACCGCGTCAAACGGCGTATTCGCCCAATTCGGCGCATCGGGATCGCTGATTGGTCCGCCGCTTGTTGGCTACGCGGCGAGCCGCTGGGGCTGGCCGGTGATCGCGCCGCTGGTCGCCGGCCTGTCGCTCCTGTCCCTCGCGGGCTTTGCGCTCGCCGAGCGGTTGGCCGGGAGTGGCGAGAGGGAAGTCCCCTCGGGGACCAAGGTCAGGCCATAAGGTGCTCATGCAGGATCAGGCAGCCAAGGCCAATCAGCACGAGGCCACCAACCACCTCGGCCGAACGGCCGAATCGGTTGCCGATCAGCCGACCCATGATCACGCCGCCGGCCGACATCAGGAAGGTGGTGGCGCCGATCGCCGCCACGATGAGGATGATGTTGGCCTTGACGAAAGCCAGCGAGACGCCGACGGCCATGGCATCGATGGACGTGCCGATGGCGGTCATGACAAGCGCCGTTGGCGTGCCGATGAAGCTGACTTCGCAAGCCCCCTCCTCCTCGGCGCGGAAGGCGAGGAGAACCATGCGGCCGCCCACCAAGGTGAGCAGGCCAAAGGCCAGCCAATGGTCGAATCTCGCCACATAGGAGCTGGCTGCCGCGCCCGCCGCCCAGCCAATGAGCGGCGTAATCATCTGAACGACCGCGAACACCGCGCCGACCAGCACCGCGTCGCAGAAACGGCACTGGCGCCGAAGGCTGGCGCCGCCACCGACCGAAGCGAGCAGGCTATCGATGGACATGCCCACAGCGAGCACGGCGATGGAGATCGGAGACATCGGCAATACCAGTCGAGCGCAAACCGGATGACGTCGTCACATCTCGCTCGAAGATGGCGTCACCACGGTCTTGCCGGACCTTTCGGCCTTCCGCGCCACGCAAAGACTGCGAGCATGTTGACGCGGTCCCGTCTGAAGCGACGGTGGCTACTCCCCGATAAATGTCGGATAGCCGGATCCGGATTTAAAATCAAGCAATTACAAACACTTAGCTGAAAATGACACTCATTTGCAACTAGGGTGGAATGGCAGACTGACAGGAACAGGCCACTGTCATCAACTCTGTTGAGCATTGAGGTCTCTCCGTCTTGCATTGAGGATGACGGTTTGATGGAACCCGAAAGCCCACGCGAGCGGCTAGATATCGCGCTCAAGGCACGCAAGCGAGCCTTATACGACCCTCAGTGACGTCTCGTCCTGAGGTCCTCTGCCTGCGCAGAGGATGACAGATTTATATTTATAGGCAAATACTTAGTCGCTTCTCGCTCCTTATCAAGCTGTCGTCCTGGCAAACCTTGCCTTCTCCGTCCTTTGCAGGCCGGCCCCGGGTGAGCAGTCGCAAGGGTCTTGCGAAGGGCGAATGGCACCCATGTTTGGAGCAGTTGGCAGCGGTGTATCGCTGCCAGCCGCCATCACACGGGTCACTTCTCCAGGCGGTAGATCAGGCTCGAGGTATCCCACCTGTTGCCGCCAGCGGCCTGGACGTCGGCATAGAACTGGTCGACGAGCGCCGTGAGCGGCAGCCGGGCGCCGGTCCGCCGTCCCTCATCGAGAACGATGCCGAGATCCTTGCGCATCCAGTCGACGGCGAATCCGAAGTCGAACTTGCCGGCCGTCATGGTCTTCCAACGATTCTCCATCTGCCAGCTCTGGGCTGCGCCCTTGGAGATGGCGGCGATGGTCTTTTCGACGTCGAGGCCGGCCGACTTGGCAAAGTGGATGGCTTCGGCGAGCCCCTGAACCACGCCGGCGATGCAGATCTGGTTGACCATCTTGGCAAGCTGTCCGGACCCCGGCGCTCCCAGGTGGACGATCATCTTCGCGTAGGCGTTCATCACTGGCTCAGCCGCGACGAAGCTCTTGTCGTTGCCGCCGACCATGATGGTCAGCGCGCCGTTCTCGGCACCCGCCTGGCCGCCGGACACCGGCGCATCGAGAAAATCGAGGCCGAGGGCAACCGCCTTTTCCTGAAGTTCCCGGGCAACGCCAGCCGATGCGGTGGTGTGATCCACAAAAATGGCGCCCTTCTTCATGCCGGCAAAGGCCCCGTCGGGACCGAGCACGACGGAGCGAAGATCGTCGTCATTGCCGACGCAGGCGAACACCAGATCGGCCTCTGCCGCCGCCTCGCGCGGCGTCGGTGCGGCGCGCCCGCCAAAAGCCTTCACCCAGGCGTCCGCCTTGGCGCCCGTCCGATTGTAAACGGTCACCTCGTGACCGCCGCGCGTCCGGAGGTGACCGGCCATCGGGTAGCCCATCACGCCCAGCCCCAGGAATACGACCTTTGCCATTTTGAACCTCATCTATCCATTTGCAGTGTTTTCGCTTATTGTTGCAGGCGCTTGTCCCTGCCGCGTCTAGCAAAAGACGCGGTGGCGAACCAGATGGCGGCGATGCCGTGGCGCGGGGGAACCCTTTTGCCGCTGACGCGTTGAAGTCACCGACAGGACCAGATTGGAGGCAGTCATGAAAGTTCTCGCTATTGCAGTCACCGTGGTGGCACTCGGCCTTGGCGCTTGCGCCAACCAGACGCCCACTCAGCAGCGCGTTACCACCGGCGCGGCCATCGGCGCGCTGGGCGGCGCGGCGGTCGGCGCCATTGCCGGCGGCGGCAAGGGCGCGTTGATCGGCACGGCCGTCGGCGGTATCGGCGGCGCGGCGATCGCCGGTGCGACAGCACCGCGTGAAGACTGCATCGCCTACGACCGTTACGGCCGGGCTTACCGCACCGCCTGCCGCTGATAGTCCCGGCGCCGCCTTTTTAAAAGTCGCGCCCCACTTCCAAGGCCCGGAGCCCCCGCTCCGGGCCTAATTTGTTTCGCTAGCGACGAAGATGACGCGTGAGACGGCGCTCCATCATTTCCCAAAGGCGTCGCAATACCTCTACTGTGACGAGGTAGATCACCGCGGCCCAGATGTAGATCTGCAGGTCGTATGTTTTGGAGAAGGCGTAGCGGGTCTGTCCCATCAGATCGAGCACGGTGATGATCGAGGCGATCGCCGATGCCTTGATCATCAGAATCACCTCATTGCCATAGGGCCTCAGCGCGGTGATCAGCGCCTGCGGCAAGATGATCTTGCGCATGGTGATGAAAGGCCGAAGACCGAGCGAATCGGCGGCCTGCCACTGACCGGAAGGCACGGAGCGGATGGCACCAGCGAGGATTTCCGCCTGGTAGGCCGCCGTGTTCAGCGAGAAGGTCAGCACGGCGCAGAAATAGGCGTCGCGGAAAAACATCCAGAGGCCAGCCGCCTTCAGCACATCGGTGAACTGTCCGGCGCCGTAGTAGACGAGGAAAGTCTGCGCCAGGAGCGGCGTGCCGCGGAAGAAGTAGGAATAGCCGAAGGCGATGCCGCCGATGATCGGATTGTGGGACAGGCGGCCGATGGCGACCGGGATGGAGATGAGCGCTCCGAGCAGGATGGACAACACCACGAGGTGCAATGTCACCCAGATGCCGTTCAGGATACGCGGGCCATATTTGGCAATCTTCTCGGGATCGTAGCCGACCACAAGCATGTAGACGATCGAAAGACCCAGGAGCGCCCAGAGCGCCAGCAAGATCAAACCGGCAATGCGGGCGCCGGTCCAGCGACGACGAGCGGCGGCGGGCGGTCGCTCGGTGGAGGGAGCATCGACGTAAGTCATCATCGACTCCCTTGTCCGCGTTCAGCCCAGGCCGACACGCGCCGCAGTCCGAAGGAAGAGATGATCGACATCACCAGATAGAGCGAACAGGCGACGAAAAAGAAGAAGAACGCCTGCTTGGTAACGCCGACGGCGATGTTGGTGTTCCTGAGGAGATCGGTGAGCCCGATCACCGACACCAGCGACGTGTCCTTCAGCAGATTGAGCCACAGGTTGGAAAGGCCCGGCAGCGCCAGCCGAATGAGCTGCGGCAGGATGACCAGCAACATGGTGCGGGAGCGCGACAGACCGAGCGCATAGGCGCCCTCGTATTGGCCAGGGGTAATGCCCCGGAAGGCCGAAAGAAACACCTCGCTGGCGTAGGAGGAAAACACCAGCGCCAGGGCGATCATGCCGGCAAGATAGCTGTTGACCTCGAAGGCATAGCCGAACAGCAGGCGCCAGAGCGCCGACAGGGCCATCTGGCCGCCATAGTAGATCAGGAACAGCGTCAGAAGTTCGGGCAGCCCCCGAAAGATCGTGGTGTAGACGTGGGCGGCGTTGCGCAGCAGCGGTTCGGTCGAGTTTTTTGCGACGGCGATCAGAAAGCCGATCAGCAAGCCCAGCGGCAACGTAGCAAGCGCCAGCGTTACCGTCACCAGCACGCCACGCGCCAATTCGTCGCCCCAGCCGCTGTCGCCGAAAGACAGCAGTTCCATATAGTTGGCCATCCGGCCGGATAGTTGGCCATCCGGCCGGTCTCCCCGTCCACACCCCTGCCATGATGGCCTGTCCCGCCACCACGCTTTCCCCGTCGTTGCGGGAATCCTGGCTTGCAACAAGCGCGGGACTGCCGTCAAAAAGCAAATCCCGCGCCGTTTCAATCGGTGAATTTCAGTACTCGGATTCAGCCGCCATAGACGTCGAAGTCAAAATACTTCTTGTTGATCTCCTGGTACTTGCCGTTGGCGCGGATCGCCTTGATCGCCGCCGAGAACATGTCACGCAGGTCGGTATCCTCCTTGCGGACGCCGACGCCGGCACCGGGGCCGTGGATCTCGAGAACCGGCTTGACCATGCCGACCAGCTTGCAGCAGGCACCAGCTTCGGTCTTCAGCCACTCGGAAAGGACGACGCTATCGTCATTGACGGCGTCGAGCCGACCGTTGGCGAGGTCGAGCTTATATTCGTCGGCGGTCGGATAGGTCTTGAGTTCGCTCTTGGTCAGGACCTTCTCGACATAGTCGGCATGCATGGTCGACACCTGCGCGCCAACGGTCTTGCCGGCGAGATCATCCGGCGTGACGCCCTTGATGGCGGTGTCCTTGGGGGCAACGATGGCCGGCGGCGTGTTGTAGTACTTCTCGGAGAAATCGATGACCTTCTTGCGCTCCGGCGTGATCGACATGGAGGCGATGATGGCGTCGAACTTGCCGGCCAGCAGCGCCGGGATCATGCCGTCCCAGTCCTGGGCGACCACTTCGCATTCGACCTTCATCTCGGCGCAAAGAGCGAGCGCGATGTCGACGTCGAAGCCCTTCATCTTGCCGTCGGTGTCGACGTAGTTGAAGGGCGGATAGGCGCCTTCGGTGCCGATGATGACCTTCTTCCACTCCTTGGCCGCAGCGCCGCCGAGCGACAGTGCGAGCAAGGCGGCAGCGGTGACGAGCGTCTTGGTGAACTTCATGTTTATCCCCTCTGAGCCTGTTTGGCCGGCCGTGGCATCCAGCGCGCGAACCGATTGCCCGACGGCAATCGACGCGTCCGAGTGGCGACCCCCTGTTCATAGTCGGCGCAGCCGTCGGAGGAATTGAATCCTTCGTTGAAGCAGCCGCCTGCGCCCAAACCTTCCGGCGAACCGACGCACTGCCTAAACCTTGTGCTGACGCCGATCCGCCCGCATCTTCATCTCATTCCGCGATGGGATGCAACGGGGGACATTATGGTGGCGATCCGGATTCTGCACGCCGGGATGACCACGGACGACCGGCCGCGACCAACTCGGCCGCTTTGGCGAGGTCATCAGGGGTATTGATGTTGAAGAAGGGATCGACCGTCGCTCCCCCGACGGCGATGGGAGCGAAGGTAACGCCTCGCGTCCGCTCTCCGGCAAGGAAGGCGCCCACCCGTCGATCCGTACCGCCGGCGAGGAAGGCCGAGAGCCGGGGAGCCGCCGAAAGCGGCCAGAGGGCGCAGAGCGGCGCCCTCCCCGAGGGACCCTCGGCAAAGACGATGGTGTCCGGACCATCGATACCTGCCGCGAGGCGTGCGGCCAATTCGGCCGGCAGAAACGGCAGATCGACCGGTGCGGTCAGCAGACAGGTCGGCCGAAGCGGCATCGACACCGCGCGTTGAAGGCCGGCAAGAACGCCGGCCAGCGGCCCCTCGAAGGTCGGCATTTCGTCCCGGACAACGGGAAGGGTCAGGTTCGGCAGGTCGAGATCGGGCGGCAGATTGATGGCGAGATCGTCAACCTGCGGCGTGATCACCGCCACCGTCCGCTCAAGCAGCGTCATGCCAACAAGTTCGATCAGCGCCTTGGGCGGTCCACCCATGCGGCTCGAGCGTCCCCCGGCGAGTATGAGACCGGCAAGTTTCATCATGCCACAAGTGAACGGTATCCCGAGGAGCCGGACAACCCCTCTTAAGTCCGCTCGCATGATTGCCCTGCCGCAAATTCACTCCCGGTCGCTCGTATTATGCATTAGGTAGGATCCAAACCATTCGGAGCACGCCATGCCAAGCCTCAAGGATCAGGTCGCCGCCGCCCTCAGCAAGATCGCCATGCCCGGCACCGGCAAGGACATCGTCGCGGCCGGGGCCGTGTCGGACATCTACGAGAAGGATGGCAAGGTGATGCTGTCGATCTCGGTGCCCGCCGACAAGGCCTCGCGATTCGAGCCCATCCGCGCGGCAGCGGAAGCGGCGGTGAAATCCATCCCCGGCGTCGTCAAGGCGACGGTGGCGCTGACCGCCGAGGTAGCTCCCGGCAGCGCGCCCAAGGCGCCGGCCCATAACCATGGCCACGCCGCGCCGGCCAAGAATGGCATTCCCGGCGTGAAATCGATCATCGCCGTCGCCTCAGGCAAGGGCGGCGTCGGCAAATCCACCACGGCCGTCAATTTCGCCCTGGCCTTGGCGGCGCGCGGCCTCAAGGTCGGCATCCTCGACGCCGACATTTATGGCCCGTCGGTGCCGCGCCTGATGGGCCTGTCCGGCGAGAAGCCGGAGGTCAATGAAGACCGCACGCTGGTGCCGCTCGAAAACTACGGCATCAAGGTGATGTCGATCGGTTTCCTGGTCGACGAGGAAACGCCGATGATCTGGCGGGCGCCGATGGCCGTTTCCGCCCTAACCCAGATGCTGCGCGAGAGCGCCTGGGGCGAACTCGACGTGCTGGTGGTCGACATGCCGCCCGGCACCGGCGACGTGCAGCTCACGATGGCGCAGCAGGTGCCACTGACCGGAGCCGTCATCGTCTCGACGCCGCAGGATCTGGCGCTGCTCGATGCGCGGCGTGGTGTCGCCATGTTCCAAAAGGTCGAGGTGCCTGTCCTGGGCATCGTCGAGAACATGGCCTACTTCGTCTGCCCCAATTGCGGCACCCATCACGACATCTTCGGCCATGGTGGCGCAGCCCAGGAAGCCCACCGCATCGGCGTGCCCTTCCTCGGCGAAGTGCCGCTGGAGATGCGCATCCGCGAGACGTCGGACTCCGGCATGCCGGTGGTCGCCACCGAGCCGAACGGCCCGCATGCCGAATCCTACCTCGCCATCGCCGGACGCGTTCTCGACGCTCTGGCCGGCAAGCCCGAACGGGCGGCCCCGCGCATCGTCATCGAGTAAATCCTGATGAACGAGCCCGGTGCTAGACGTTATGACCGTGCCTTGAGTTCGGCGGTCCGCCCTCTCGTGCTTTAGAGATACGAGGGTTGCTCGGACGCACCGAGCCGAGCCTCATGCACGG